>NZ_JAFCUI010000002.1:0-248626 GCF_049896445.1 Acinetobacter sp. TWP2-2-3 | reverse complement strand
CAATCCAAATCAAAAACACCACAACAGATTCAAGGTCAATCGAATCTGCAGGCTTATTACCAAAACCTTTATCAGCAATGCATGAATGAAGAGCAACAATTACTCGGCTCAATTCGCTTTAATAGCTTTAAAGATTATTTGAACAGACAATAAAAAACCCTGCATCTGCAGGGTTTTCTTAAATCACCATTAATCCAAATCAAAAACACCACAACAGATTCAAGGTCAATCGAATCTGCAGGCTTATTACCAAAACCTTTATCAGCAATGCATGAATGAAGAGCAACAATTACTCGGCTCAATTCGCTTTAATAGCTTTAAAGATTATTTGAACAGACAATAAAAAACCCTGCATCTGCAGGGTTTTCTTAAATCACCATTCACGATTGGTAATCAGTTCTTCCATTTCAATCTCGAACAGGCCGTGCTCTTGCACCACCATCATCATGGCTTCGGCAATATAATCCGCGGCAGTATCATCCAGAGACGAATCCAGATCTTCGAACTGAGGTTTCATGATATTGATATCAGCCACAGTCAGATTGGCAAGCTGGTAAATTTCTTGATCTGACAAACCTGATTTAGCGACTTTTTGGGCAAAACGTTCGATGTGCTGCTTGATTTCAGCAACCAGAATATCGGGATAATACTCATCATCGAACATGGGGAGAAGTAAATCTGCAAACATTACAGGCACTCTAAAGGATGACTATCTAATCTAAGCGTGCCTATATAGCATATTGTTGCTTAAAAGCCAAACAACATTGCCAATGTAGGGATTTCCCAGCCTCGATTTTTAAACCATTTGCATAGCTTGCCAGACTTTAATCGCATCGGCTGTGACTTTAACATCATGTGCCCGTACCATACATGCACCCTGCTGAATACTCAACAAATGCGCTGTTGCTGAACCCACTGCACGCTCTTGTGGTTCTGCCCCATCCAAAACTGCTCCGATAAAGCGTTTACGTGATAAAGCAGACAAAATCGGATAGCCCATTTCTGTCAATTTATAAAACTCTTGCAACAGCTTTAAATTTTGCTGGGCATTTTTAGCGAAACCAAAACCTGGATCAATCATGATATTTTCCGCTTTTACTCCAACATCTAAAGCATCCTGAACACGTTGGGATAACTCGCGTATCACATCTTTAGTGACATCCTCATATTGATCCAGATTGTTCATGGTGGTCGGCTCACCGCGCATATGCATGATGATCACTGGAATATTGAGTTCTGCTGCGGTCTGCAATGCATTCGGCCGAGTCAAAGCACGGACATCATTCCAGATATGTGCTCCGGCCCGAACCGCTGCGCGTATGACTTCAGGTTGCGACGTATCAATCGAGAGAATGACCTTATGTTTAGCCAGTTCTTCCACCACAGGCACTACGCGGCGAATTTCTTCTTCCACTTCTACCACTGCGGCACCTGGACGGGTCGATTCACCGCCAATATCAATCACGGTCGCGCCTTCAGCGATCATTTCAAGCGCACGTGCGACTGCATCTTCTTTGTGATTATGCCGACCACCATCACTAAAAGAGTCTGGGGTGACATTGAGAATCCCCATCACATGCGGCTGGGATAAGTCCAATTTTAAATCACCAAATGTCCATACATGTGGTAACAAAGGCATCAGCTGCATGATTCAATACTCACTCAAAATAACCCCGATATTGTCTTATGGATCGCTGAATAAAGCAAAGTGGAATAAGGCTAGGACCTAGATTTCGAAGTAATTGTTTTGGGAATATTGCATCAGTTTAGTTTGTAATAATGCTTTCACATCTGCCCATTCACTTTCTAAAATACTATAGATATAGCTATCTCGAATAGTCTGTCCATCTTTACGTA
This sequence comes from Acinetobacter sp. TWP2-2-3, assembly GCF_049896445.1. Taxonomy (GTDB): domain Bacteria; phylum Pseudomonadota; class Gammaproteobacteria; order Pseudomonadales; family Moraxellaceae; genus Acinetobacter. The sequence goes on along the minus strand of NZ_JAFCUI010000002.1, from coordinate 246,769 downwards.
GCATATGACACCTGATAATGCCATCTCGTTTGGCACCTAATGCCTCAATCGCTTTTTGGCTGGGAAGATTCAAATGATCAGTTCGAAAGCCGACCACCTGAGCATTTAAATTTTCAAAAGCATGTCTTAACAAAAGATATTTACAAACGCGATTTACATAAGCTCTGTGATAGCGCTTGGCATACCAGGTATAACCAATTTCAAAACGTGGAATTTCCGCTTTAATATCATGATAACTGGTGGTTCCAATTGCTTGGCCGGAGTTTTAATCAATTACGGCAAAAACCATTCTTTCACTTTGAGCCTGTTGTTCGAAAGCTTGAGAAAAATATTTTTTTAAGTTATGCAGATAAGGCACCGAATTATATAAAATCTTACCTAAATTTTCTTCAGCGCATGCAACCACTAAATCAGAAAAATGTTCCCAGCTCAACGGTTCAAGACGAAGCTGGTAAACACTGGATTCCAGAACAGGCATATTCATTTTTGTTTTTCTTATTCATTTTTAATCGCTCAATATAACACTCAAAAAGATATGACAAAAATGACAAGCATAAAAAAACCACCCGAAGGTGGTTTTTTTTATTGAGCTTAGTTCGCTGGCAATGGCGGAGGAGTCAGCGGACCATCATCTGGCGTTACATCAATCACAGGATTATCTGCAACATAGACTTTTGGTGGCTGAGGCTCACGACCTTCCATGATGTCACGGATTTGATCACGATCAATGGTTTCCCATTCCATCAAGGCTTTCACCATCGCATGGGCAATATCTTTTTTGCTTTCCAAGATATCGCGTGCGATTTTATATTGCTCATCTAGAATTCGACGAATTTCACGATCGACTTCTAGTTGTGTGGTTTCCGAAATACTGCGGCTACCAATACTGCCCATGAAAGATTGCTGTGCATCTTCTTCATAGACCATGACACCGAGTTTGTCCGACATACCATATTTGGTCACCATCGCACGTGCCATTTTGGTTGCACGTTCGAAGTCATTTGAAGCGCCGGTCGACATCTGGTTAATGAAGACTTCTTCAGCAATACGGCCACCAAACAAAATCGAAAGTTCATTCAACATTTTGTCTTTGTAATGGCTGGTCTGGTCAAATTCAGGCAGCTGCCAGGTAACACCTAAAGCCCAGCCACGTGGCATGATTGTCACCTTATGCACAGGATCTGTACCTGGCAAGCTTTCAGCAACAATCGCATGCCCTGCTTCATGATAAGCCGTCGCACGACGCTCTTCATCACGAAGTACCATCGATTTACGCTCAGGACCCATATACAGCTTGTCTTTTGCATCTTCAAAGTCATGCATATCGACGGTGTTTTTGTTACGGCGTGCAGCAAATAAAGCAGCTTCATTCACCAGGTTTGCTAATTGCGCACCCGAGAAGCCCGGTGTACCACGTGCAAGAACTTTAACATCCACACCTGTCACTGAAGGCAATTTTTTCAAATGTACATTCAGGATTTGTTCACGACCTTTAATGTCTGGCAAACCAACCACAACTTGACGGTCAAAACGGCCTGGACGAAGAAGTGCTTTATCCAGTACATCTGCACGGTTGGTTGCAGCAATCACGATAATGCCTTCATTGCCCTCAAAGCCGTCCATTTCAACCAGCATCTGGTTCAGTGTCTGTTCACGTTCATCGTGACCACCACCAGTACCTGAACCACGATGACGACCGACTGCATCAATCTCATCAATAAAGATGATACATGGCGCATGACGTTTCGCCTGTTCGAACATGTCACGAACACGGGATGCACCGACACCGACAAACATCTCAACGAAGTCAGAACCTGAAATACTAAAGAATGGAACTTTCGCTTCACCGGCAATGGCTTTGGCAAGTAGGGTTTTACCCGTACCTGGAGGACCCACCATTAACACACCACGTGGAATACTCGCACCCAGACGTTTAAATTTGGTTGGATCTTTCAGGAAATCTACGATTTCAACGACTTCTTGCTTGGCTTCGTCACAACCAGCAACATCAGTGAAAGTGACTTTAATCTGGTCTTCAGACAGCATTTTGGCTTTAGATTTACCAAAACTCATTGGGCCGTTTTTACCACCTGCACCGCCACCCATGTTGCGCATAAAGAACATGAATAACAAAATGATTAAAAGTACAGGGAAACTTGCAATAAGCAACTGCATGAGCAAGCCTTGACGTTGTGGTGCTTCACCTTCAACCACAACATTATTTTTAATCAGGCTTGGCATCAGTTCAGGATCCTGAACTGCCGGACGGATACTTTCAAACTCTGAACCGTTCGATTTTTCGCCACGGATTCTTTCGCCGTCAATCACAACTTGTTTAATTTGGCCAGCATTGACCGCGGCAACAAACTCTGAGTAGTTCATTGTAGTCGGTTGATTGCGGTCACTGACGTTGCTGAAGATTAACACCAGCACACCCAGTATCACGAGCCACAATACGGCATTCTTAAAAAGATCGCTCAAAGCTTTATTCCCATTCCAATCTAATTTGATCATGCCCTGTTCAGGGTGACCTTAATACTTAAGCTGTAAATCAACTTACAATTATCTGAAAACGTACAAAATGCACAATTTTTAACGACTTGGCAAGTAGACTTATTTTAAAGCCTTCTTACGTCCCTGCCCGATCAGGAAAACTTCCTTGGAGCGAGCACGTGATGCCAAAGGTTTAGATGTTTTCAGAACATCAAAACTATCAACCACTTGCTTACGGAATTCGTCAAAACCTGAACCTTGGAAAACTTTTACCACAAATTGACCTTTAGGGCCTAGCACCTTGTTGGCAAAATCCAGTGCAAGTTCACACAAGTAAATCTGACGCGGTTGATCTACAGCCTTATTACCTGATGTATTGGGGGCCATATCTGAAATTACAACGTCTACAGTACGACCATCTAAAATTTCTAACAATTGCTGGAAGACTTCTTCTTCACGAAAGTCGCCTTGCAAGAAAGTCACATCAGGTAATGCATCCATTGGTAAAATGTCAGATGCAATCAATAAACCCTTGTCACCGACTAGCTTACCTGCGATTTGTGACCAACTCCCGGGAGCTGCACCCAAGTCGACTACGGTCATGCCGGGTTTGATGATCTTGTACTTTTCTTGCATCTCTAAGAGCTTATATGCTGCACGCGCACGATAGCCGTCCTTTTGTGCCTTTTTCACATAAGGATCGTCTAAATGCTCTCTCATCCAATCACGACTACTTTTAGATAACTTTTGGTTGGTAATGCGTGTAGCCATAACTCTCTAAATAAAAAAACGTCTAATTATTAATTGTACGTGAAAAAGACATATTTTGCAGTATACATGTGTATCTAAATCTAGGAGTTTTGCTCGTTATGAAGAGATATTGGAAATGATTATTTCCTGATAATTTAAAGCGTTTGTTTTTTGCTTTTGCTATACTAAGCCGTTTTAAAATTCAGGTTATCTCTCATGGCGTCTTTATCTATTCAGGAACGTAAGCGTTTACGTCAAATCGGACATGCTTTAAACCCGGTCGTTATGCTGGGTGACAAAGGCCTGACTGAAAATGTCATCGAAGAATTGGCGCGTGCTTTAAACGATCACGAACTGATTAAAGTAAAAATCGTAGCTGAAGATCGTGAAGCGCGTGCAGCATTGATTGCTGAAATTTCAGAAGCGACTGGTGCCGAAGTAGTTCAAACTATTGGTAAAATTGCGCTGCTTTACAAAAAAGCTGCGAAACAAAACCAAAAATTGTCCAACCTTGTCCGTTTCGCTCATCTGTCTAACTAAGTACAGGACTTATGGCAAGTTACGAACTTAGCGCATTTGATCGCCGTTTTCAGGCCATCTCTCTGGTTGCCGCCATTGAACAGCAAGGCCCATGCAATTTAAATGTGGGCTTCTGGATCCGTGATCCCAATCAGTACATCTTGTGGCCCGACATGGTGACGGCACATCCCCGTCAGGATTTCCTGTGGGAACAGACCTGCTTTGAAATTTTTATTGGGGTTCAGGGCGAAGATTTTTATCGTGAGATTAATCTTTCCCCTTCTCAGGCCTGGCAGGCTTATCAATTTGAAGAATACCGTTATCCTGAAGATATGCCACCGCAAGCTGCGGATGATATTGAGCTGAATCAGCTCAAACGTACGCATTATGGTCTTAATGTCAGTGTAGATCTGACTGATTTTATGGCAACACATAAACTGAAATGGGAAAACTTGTTCCTGGGTTTATCTGCTGTTTTAAAAACCTCACAAGGTGATCAATACTATGCCATGCAGCATAGTAGTCCTCAGGCAGATTTTCATAATAAACGTGACTGGTTGCATGTATTTTAAATAGATTGACGCTGTGCATCAGCTATTTAAAGTGTAACAGGCGAATACAACGTGAGACTTAAAGTCTCACGTTTTTGTTTATTGCTCAACAATGATTGATCCTCTGTATAATTATTTTAGATTTTTTATTGTTTTCAACGTTCATATTTTAATGATGTAGATGATGCTGCTCCTGAATAGATTTCACAGCAGCATAAAGAATAAAAGCAAAAGTAATGATCATCAGAAGAATGGTCCCAAACACCAGTCCCAGCACTCCCAAACATAATACGATTACACCTAGATAAAGTATGCGCCCCAATCCGCTTTCCAGATTCAGTAGCATGATCAATATCAGTAAAATAAGTACACCTACAAAATGCTGTTGCATCGTGACCCCCTTTAATTGTTATTGTGAGTCCGTTTTGCTGCATAAAGACAAAGGAGAACATTTGATTGTTCTCCTTTTTAAATAGCGGCCTTTCAGCGCAGCCTAACTTTTCAGCTCAGGACTTTTGTCTGAGCTCTCTGTTTTCACCACGGGTTTGACTTTTTTCAGTACTTCAATGGTACTGTCCTTAGAACGTTTAAAAGTATCGGTCAGATGTTCCTTATGCTTGGTCGAAATCTGACTGACATCTTCTTTCAGCTCTTTACCCAGATTGGATAGGTCTTCAACGACAGCGTTGAATTCTGTCTTGATAAAGCTTTTCAATTCGGTTAATTCTTTCTGCGAACCGAAAATCTGCTCCTTCAAAGTATCAATACGCTGTAACACCTCCTGCTTAAATTGACGCAATTGTTCCTGCACAGTGTCGCTTAACTGCTTGGCTTCAACTTCAAGCTTTTCCTTACTTTCCTCGATGGTTTCAATTGCCTGATCTTTAGCCTCGACTGCTACTTTTTCAAGCTTCTCGGCAGTTTCAGTCACCACGCTCGGAGTGATTTTTTTAGATGTAGTAGATTTAGGTGCTGTAGCCATCTGTCTTGTTCCTATTGTTATATCGACTAAGCTATATTAGTAGATTTGATAAAAATTAAGATTTGATTTGTCTGACAATTATTAATTGCTTACATTTTTTCACATTGCCTACAAAACAGACTTCCATGCAAAAAGCAAGCCATTTATCTCATACTTTCGCTGCAAAGCCGTTGGACTTTAAGGGTCGTTCTGCGTATAATGCCGTGTTAAGTTCAAGCGAGCAGACATAGGAGGGTAGGTTTAAAAATTAGCCTTCCTTTTTTTTCGTCTTCTCGCTTTTTTACAGCCTAAATTTCAGGAGCTTTGGTTTGAGCACCCCAGCAATTTTAGCCCTTGCCGACGGAACTATCTTTAAAGGTACTTCGATTGGCGCATCGGGTAGTACGACTGGTGAAGTCGTTTTCAACACTGCCATGACTGGCTATCAAGAAATTTTGACTGACCCGAGTTATGCACAGCAACTTGTGACACTGACTTACCCTCATATCGGTAACACAGGCTGTAATGAAGAAGACACTGAATCAGGTCGTATTCATAAGGTTTGGGCTAACGGATTGATCATTCGCGACCTGCCTTTACTGCACAGTAACTTCCGTTCAACCCAATCATTAGCTGAATATTTGGTACAACACAATGTTGTGGCAATTGCGGATATCGACACGCGTAAACTGACACGTATCCTACGTGACAAAGGTGCACAAAATGGCTGTATCCTTGCTGGCGAAAATATCACTGAAGCTGAAGCGCTTGAAAAAGCACGTGCATTTGGTGGTTTAAACGGTTTAGACCTGGCAAAAGAATGTTGCGACCCTGAAGGTTTTGAATGGACTGAAGGCTCTTGGACATTAGGCAAAGGTTTCTCTCAACCAGAAGCTAAATTCCATGTTGTTGCATACGATTACGGTGTCAAAACCAACATCTTACGTATGCTCGCAGACCGCGGTTGTAAACTGACTGTTGTGCCGGCGCAAACTCCTGCTGCTGATGTACTTGCACTGAATCCAGATGGCGTGTTCCTTTCGAACGGTCCTGGTGATCCGGCTGCATGTGACTACGCAATTGAAGCTGTAAAAACAATTGTAGAAACCACTGAAATTCCAGTATTTGGTATCTGCCTGGGTCACCAGATCCTTGCGCTTGCAAGTGGTGCTAAAACCTTAAAAATGCCTCACGGCCACCACGGTGCGAACCATCCTGTACAAAATCTTGATAACGGTACAGTGATGATTACTTCTCAAAACCATGGCTTCGCAGTCGATGAAAGCAATCTGCCTGATGTGTTGCGTGTAACGCATCGCTCACTGTTTGATGGCACCAACCAAGGTATCCATCGTACAGACAAACCTGCGTTCAGCTTCCAGGGTCACCCTGAAGCAAGCCCGGGTCCACATGACTGCGCACCATTGTTCGATCATTTCATCGAACTTATCGAAGCATCTAAGAAGTAATTAAGGAAGCATCATGGCTAAACGTACTGACATTAAAAGCATCTTGATTATTGGTGCTGGTCCGATTGTCATCGGTCAAGCATGTGAGTTTGACTACTCAGGTGCTCAAGCATGTAAAGCCCTTCGTGAAGAAGGTTACCGCGTTATTTTGGTCAACTCGAACCCAGCGACCATCATGACCGACCCAACCATGGCGGATGCAACTTACATTGAGCCAATTACTTGGCAAACTGTTGCAGCGATCATTGAGAAAGAACGTCCAGATGCTGTTCTTCCAACCATGGGTGGTCAAACGGCATTGAACTGTGCCCTTGCCCTCGATGAGCACGGCATTTTAGAGAAATTCAATGTTGAATTGATCGGTGCAACCAAAGAAGCGATTGAAAAAGCTGAAGACCGTAAACTGTTCGACCAGGCAATGCGTAAAATTGGTCTTGAATGTCCAAAAGCTGACGTTGCTGAGTCAATGGAACATGCTTTAGAAATTCAAGCACGTTTCGGCTTCCCAGTAATTATCCGTCCATCATTCACCATGGGTGGTTCTGGTGGCGGTATCGCATACAACAAAGAAGAATTTATCGAGATTTGTGAACGTGGTTTCGATCTTTCTCCGACTAAACAATTATTGATTGATGAATCTTTAATTGGCTGGAAAGAATACGAGATGGAAGTTGTTCGTGACAAAAACGACAACTGTATCATTGTATGTACCATTGAAAACTTTGATCCAATGGGCGTACACACTGGTGACTCAATCACTGTTGCCCCTGCTCAAACGCTTACAGATAAAGAATTCCAGTTACTACGTAACGCTTCTCTAGCAGTTCTTCGTGAAATTGGTGTTGAAACAGGTGGTTCTAACGTACAGTTCGGTATTTGTCCAAATACTGGTCGTATGGTCGTGATCGAGATGAACCCACGTGTATCACGTTCATCTGCACTTGCTTCTAAAGCAACTGGTTTCCCGATTGCAAAAATCGCAGCGAAACTGGCTGTAGGTTATACCCTTGATGAGTTGAAAAACGACATTACTGGCGGTACAACGCCTGCATCGTTCGAACCTGCAATCGACTACGTTGTAACCAAGATTCCTCGTTTCAACTTCGAAAAATTCCCACAAGCTGATGCGACACTGACGACTCAGATGAAATCTGTCGGTGAAGTGATGGCGATTGGCCGTAACTTCCAGGAATCTGTACAAAAAGCCCTTCGTGGTCTTGAAGTGGGCGCTTCTGGTTTTGACGAAAAGGTTGAAGTGGGTGCTGAAGGCGCGCGCGACAAAATCTTGCAAGAACTTAAAGTGCCAGGTCCAGAGCGTATCTGGTACGTGGGCGATGCATTCCGTCACGGCTTTACTTTAGACGAAGTATTCGCTGCAACGAACATTGACCGCTGGTTCTTGATTCAAATCGAAGACATCATCAAAACTGAAAACCAAATCAAAACTTTAGGTTTTGGCGACTTGAATGCGGACAACATCCGTGGATTCAAACGTAAAGGTTTATCAGATCTTCGCATTGCCGACTTGATGGGCATTTCACAAAAACAATTCCGTAAACACCGTTGGAACTTGGGCGTAACTCCAGTTTACAAACGTGTCGATACATGTGCTGCAGAATTCGAATCTGATACAGCTTACATGTACTCAACTTACGATGAAGAATGTGAAGCCAATCCGTCTGCGAAAGACAAGATCATGGTGATCGGTGGCGGTCCTAACCGTATTGGTCAAGGGATCGAATTCGATTACTGCTGTGTACACGCTGCCCTTGCAATGCGTGAAGACGGTTATGAAACCATCATGGTGAACTGTAATCCTGAAACAGTTTCAACGGATTACGACACTTCAGATCGTCTGTACTTCGAACCGATCACACTTGAAGACGTGCTTGAAATCGTACGTATCGAGAAGCCTAAAGGCATTATCGTTCAGTACGGTGGTCAAACACCTTTGAAATTGGCGCGTGCTCTAGAAGAAGCTGGTGCGCCAATCATTGGTACATCACCTGACGCGATTGACCGTGCAGAAGACCGTGAACGTTTCCAGCAAATGATTCAACGTCTGCAACTTCGTCAACCAAACAACAGCATTGTAAAATCTGCTGAAGAAGGTATGGCTGAAGCGTCTAAAGTAGGCTATCCATTAGTGGTACGTCCTTCTTACGTGCTTGGTGGTCGTGCGATGGAAATCGTGTACAACGATGAAGAACTCAAACGCTACTTACGTGATGCGGTTCAAGCATCAAACGAAGCACCTGTTCTGCTTGACCGTTTCTTAGATGATGCGATCGAAGTTGACGTAGACTGCGTATCTGACGGTAAAGACGTGGTGATTGGCGGCATCATGCAGCACATTGAACAAGCGGGTATTCACTCAGGTGACTCAGCATGTTCGATTCCTCCTTACTCTCTCTCTAAAGAGATTCAGGACGAAATGCGTCGTCAAACCGTTGCAATGGCAAAAGAGCTTGGCGTAATCGGTTTGATGAACGTTCAGTTTGCGGTTAAAGGTGAAGACGTTTACATTCTGGAAGTGAACCCACGTGCATCACGTACTGTGCCATTCGTTTCTAAATGTATCGGCGAATCTTTAGCGAAAGTTGCTGCACGTTGTATGGCGGGTCAATCTCTAGAATCTCAAGGCTTCACCTCAGAGATTATTCCTGAACACTTCTCTGTCAAAGAAGCGGTGTTCCCGTTCAACAAATTCCCTGGTGTTGACCCGATCCTTGGCCCTGAGATGAAATCGACTGGCGAAGTGATGGGCGTTGGTAAAACATTTGGTGAAGCGTTCTATAAAGCTGTTTTAGGTGCAAACGAGCGTTTACCAGGTCTTCCAACTGAAGGCGAAGTGAAACACGCATTTATCTCTGTACGTGACTCAGATAAACCACGTGCGGCAGGTATCGCAAAACAATTGATTGACCTAGGCTTCAAGATTCTTGCAACTGATGGTACATTTAAAGTGATTAGCGATGCTGGTCTTGAATGTGAACGTGTCAATAAAGTGACTGAAGGTCGTCCTAACATTGTGGACCGTATTAAAAACGGCGAAATCCACCTTGTGATTAACACGACTGAAGGCAAAAAGGCACAAGAAGACTCATTCTCGATCCGTCGTTCAGCACTTCAAGGTAAAGTGTATAACACAACTACATTGAATGGTGCGGATGCAGTATGCCAAGCTTTAGCAATTAAATTGCCAATGGATGTATATCGTTTGCAAGACCTAACTAAAGGTTAATTCACTTCCAAGAAGTCCCGCCACCTTCTTGGTGGCGGGCTTTTTTTTATTTATAGATTTTATATCTTTCAACTGACTTTTGAGGGACAACATGCAACGTTATCCTATGACACCTGAAGGCAAAATTGCCTTAGAGAAAGAATTACACCAACTGAAAACAGTGGATCGTCCACGTATCACAGCTTCAATTGCAGAAGCGCGTGAACACGGCGACTTAAAAGAAAATGCAGAATACCATGCAGCACGTGAACAGCAAGGCTTCTGTGAAGGTCGTATTCAGGACATCGAAGGCAAACTGGGTGCAGCTCAGGTGATCGATGTCAAAGAACTTGAACAGAATGGTCGTGTGGTTTTTGGTGTAACGGTCACGATTGAAAATCTGGATACTGAAGAACAGAAAACCTATAAAATTGTAGGTGATGACGAAGCAGACTTTAAGATCAACAAGATCTCTGTGAACTCGCCAATTGCACGTGGTCTTTTAGGTAAAAACGAAGGCGACGATGTGAAAATCAATACACCAAACGGTGAAGTTGAATACGAAATTGTGAAAGTTGAATATCTTTAAAATTTAAAGCTGTTTAATTTAAAGCCCCTCGATTGAGGGGTTTTTTACCTTTATCTGCTTCCTACAAACGAATTAGCTCTGGGCTTCTTTTAAAAACCCCGATGCAAATAAATTAAATGCATGTAAAGCCTCAGGGAGTACCTGCTCAGGATGTTCGCTAGAAGCCACCCAGAGGGCTGCATTCATTGCAGCACCATTTAAAAATACCGCAGCAGCTTCCGGATCAACTGTTTTAATTCGATCTGCTACCAATAATTGCTCAACACATTCACGCGTGGACTGCAAACATCTGTTTTGACTTGGCCAGTGTGCAGGATCACCCAATACCGCAGGCCCATCGCGCAATACAATGCGCTGGAATTCAGAGTTTAAGGCATTTTGAATATAGGTCCGCCCTTCCAGCATCAATCCTTCCCACAGATCATCAGGCTGCTCCAGATGTTGCTGCGCAGATGAAGCCATTTCCGAATCGATCTGGTCGACCACTGCAGCAAATAAGCCTTTTTTATCACCAAAATGATGATACAGCGCACCACGAGTCAGCCCTGCTTCTGCCGTGAGCTTATCCATTGAAGTGCCAGCATAACCATATTCCGCAAACGCACGGCGTGCCACTTCTATCAGTTTCTTGCGGGTTTCCGCCATCTTTTGTTCACGAACAGACATGAATTACTTTACCTCATCATCATAAAAATTTTAATTGACATACGGACCGTATGTCAATTATGTTTACATACGAAGCGTATGTGAAAGTCAAGTTGCTTTCACTCACTTATAAATTAGACATTGAATGAGGATAGACATGACTAGAACTGCGATATTTCCCCAAGACCGCCATGCCCTGTATGAACAGCATGGTTATTCTGCTGCAATCAAATCGGAAGACTTACTTTTTGTTTCTGGTCAGGTCGGTAGCCGTGAGGATGGTTCACCTGAACCAGATTTCGAGAAACAGGTAGAACGGGCTTTTAAAAACTTAGCTGCAACTTTGGCAGCGGCTGGTTGTACTTTCGATGATATTGTTGATGTCACCACCTTTCACACTGATCCAGAACAGCAGTTCGAAAGCATCATGAAAGTTAAAAATCAGGTGTTTACGCAAAAGCCTTATCCTAATTGGACAGCTGTTGGCGTGACTTGGCTGGCAGGTTTTGATTTTGAAATTAAAGTCATTGCCCGTATTCCTCGTAGCACTTAAGCAAGGTCAGCATGTGCTTTAATATTCGATTCACTGGCTAAATTAAGATTGTTGATTCAGCTTAAAGTGCAATTCGGTATAATGGCGCATTCCTTGTGGTTATAGCCTCCTCATGTCTGAAAAGTTAATTAATTCTCCTGTGAATCATTGGTGTGAATTTGAGTTCATCTCAAAAACGGTGAAAAATCCGAATATCCATATCAAGGGGAATTATTCGTATTATTCAGCCTATTGGGATCAGGGTTTTGAGCGCTGTGTAGTGCGTTATTTACATGAAAAACCTGCAACGCCAGAGAAGCCGATTGATCAGCTTTATATTGGCAATTTCGTCTGTTTTGGCGCTGAATGCGTGATTATGATGGGTGGCAACCAGTTACATCGTACTGACTGGATTTCAGCTTTTCCTTTCGATACACGTAGTTTTGTGCCTGCTGGCGATACTGTTATTGACGATGGCTGCTGGATTGGCTCACGCGCGATGATTATGCAAGGTGTGAAGCTTGGTGAAGGTGCTGTAGTGGCGACAGGCGCAATTGTGACCAAAGATGTGCCTCCGTATGCGGTCGTAGGCGGTGTACCTGCAAAAATTATTAAATACCGCTTCCCACAAGAAGATATAGAAAAAGTACTCTCTCTAAAAATCTATGATATAGATGAAAAACAGTTTTTAAAAATGCGCGAGCAGTTGCAAACGCATGATGTTGAATTATTGATAAAGTTCATAAATAAAGTTTAAGAAAATGATTCACTCAACAATACAAACCTCTGTCAATATCTTTGAGTCTACATCCTTACGCAAAGTAATTTTAAATTTTTCACTAAACTTTCTTGAATATATATTTTCATAGGTTAGAAGTATATTTCTAACACATACAGCACCTTGATCAAATAATTCCTCTTCAGTCTCACTCAATACATCAGTAATGTGAATATATTTTTTTTCAAAGTAAGGTTTGATTATTGGAGCATAGTCAAGATCTTTCTCTAAGTCAGGAAATAATGTTAAATTTTTAGCAGGATTATCTGTAGCATTACTAATTCTAAAGTCTAAGCAGTGTTTATATGATTGTGCTTCCACAGTACAAGTTATTGTAAGAATTGGCTTGACTGACTGATGTTTATCCTCAATATCAAGACGTTGATATTCTGCTAATAATTTTTGCTGTTCAACCGTTTCCTGCATTTCTTTTATTTGCAAGTTTAAAGCTGTACTAGTTTTCTGTAATTCAACCGCTTGCATCTTCAAAGCTTCAGAATTCTGCTCAAGCCCTTTACCTTGTTGATAAAATCCTCTTACCAACCAAAAAAATGCCAAAGGTGCAAAAGCACCTGCAATAAAATCCCCGAACTCATTTAGATCTTTAGGCAGCACGCCATTGTGAATTTTAAAATATATAAAAATTAACCATCCAATAGTTATCGCCCACGACAAACAACTTCCAATGTTTTCTTTAATCCACTTAATAAGATTTTGATTCATTATTTTTAAAATTCAGTTGCTTATTTTCCAATCATCTTATCATTTTAATTTTCTGAAGCCATAAAAAAACCCACTCAATCGGAGCGGGTTTTTTCAGAATATGGTGGCTATGACGAGACTTGAACTTGTGACCCCCGCATTATGAGTGCGGTGCTCTAACCAACTGAGCTACATAGCCTTAAACTGTGCGCGCATTATGGGATTTTCTGTAAATCACGTCAACCCCATATTGTGCTGTTTGATCAAAATTTGTTGAAGTGAGCCGATAAGCCGGGTTCTGTCGTGAACGATCATTCCTCTAGGCGCACAATCACTCATGCGCTCAAGCGACCTACCCGAATCCAGCATGGGCCATGCCTAATGGATTCCTATTTGGTCTTGCTTCCGGTGGGGTTTACCTCGCCATGAACTGTTACCAGCCATGCGGTGCGCTCTTACCGCACCCTTTCACCCTTACCTTCGATTCCGATTGCTCGAAAACATAATGAAGGCGGTCTTCTCTCTGCTGCACTTGCCGTCGGTTTACACCGCCCAGGCGTTACCTGGCACCTTGCCCTATGAAGCCCGGACTTTCCTCCCCTGCTTCAATCACGGAGATCTCCACAGCAGCGATCGTCTGGCTCACTTCGAGCGGCATAGTATCAAATATCGAGACTAATTGCTTGATGTTTTTTGAGCAGTCAGTTTTTCATACTTGGCTTGCAGCTGTTCCTGCGTTTCGACATGATTCGGATCCAGTGGAATACAATCCACCGGACAGAACAGCTGGCACTGCGGTTGATCATGATGTCCGACGCATTCTGTACATAAATCTGGATGAATCTCATAAATGAGTTCACCCATATAGATGGCCTCATTCGGGCATACAGGTTCACAGACATCACAATTAATACATTCATCGGTGATATATAAAGACACGCTACCAACCTTGTTGAAGTTTACGCTCGAAGGCAGCAACCACGTTTGGTGGTACAAACTTGGTCACATCACCTCTTAATCGAGCAATTTCACGCACCAAAGTGGATGAAATAAAAGAATATTGTTCTGAAGGAGTTAAAAATACCGCTTCAAAATGGGAGTCCAGCTGACGGTTCATATTGGCCAGCTGAAATTCATACTCAAAATCAGACACTGCACGCAAACCACGCAATACAGCAGTCGCCTTTTGCTCACGGAAAAAATTGACGAGCAAACCATCAAAACCTACAAATTCAACATTGTCCAAATGACTCAATGACTCTTTCGCCAATGCGACACGCTCTTCCAGACTAAATACCGGATTTTTATGATGACCGATGGCAATGGCTACCACAACTTCATCAAACATTCGCGCTGCGCGGGTTACCAAATCAATATGTCCATTGGTAATTGGATCAAAAGTCCCCGGATAAATCACACGAGTTTTAGACATCCATTTGTACTCTGTTTGTTATGTAGAATCTTATTTTAGCAAAAACTTGTTTTTTTGGTGAATAATCCTCATTAATTTAAAAAACTTCACCTTATTTCTAGTTGCGGTACAATAGCAGCACGTTTGGAAGTATCAGATTATGGCGAAAGCATCTATTGTAGTAAAAAAAAATAATGGCGGTACCATTGCACTGAATAAACGTGCCCGCCACGATTATTTTATTGAAGAGAAATTTGAAGCGGGGCTTTCATTAAAAGGCTGGGAAGTCAAATCAATGCGCGCTGGTCGCATGACCATTGTAGAAAGTTATATTACCTTTAAAAATGGTGAAGCGTTCTTGTTTGGTGCACAGGTTCAGCCCTTGTTAAGTGCTTCGACCCATGTGGTGCCTGAAGCAACCCGTACCCGCAAACTGTTGCTGAATCGCCGTGAAATTGAAAAGTTGATGGGTGCGATTAACCAGAAAGGTTATTCCTGCGTTCCACTGGCCTGTTACTGGAAAGGTCCACATGCCAAGCTGGAAATTGCCCTGGTGAAAGGTAAGCAGCTTCATGACAAACGTGCAACCGAGAAAGACCGTGACTGGCAACGTGATAAAGCACGAATTTTCCATAAATAATGGATTAAAAGTTGAATATAAAAAAACCTCCGCATTCGGAGGTTTTTTTATGATTTTAAGTATGGTTATTTAGTCGGGCTAGAGTAAGGGCAATATATTCCCCAAACCAGAACGCGGTTTTTAAATCGCCCTCAGGTGGGGTGACTTCAACCGGGGCATTATCCGACTGGGTCATTAAACCCAAAAAGCTCGACATCCGGTTCAGATCGGTCACAGCACGACCTGTCGGCATTAATGGCAAGCCACTCCATAGCATACCGTGCTGCATCGCAAACAAGTTGATTTGCTGCAGGACCGCCAGCTTATCGCCACTGAGTCCGCCACCATTGGTAAAGGCGGCAGCCAGTTTGCCCTGCCAAGTACGTGCCAACCAGCGCTTGGAAGATTGTTCCATAAACAGCTTCATGGCAGAGGTTAGACTGCCCATATAGGTCGGACAGCCAAATACAATTGCATCGGCGGCGTCCAGCACATCCCAGTCTATATGTTCGACATTCATCATATGCACCTGAACACCGGTTTCCCGTGCACCATCGGCAATAAAATTTGCCACTTTAGCCGTGTGTCCATAAGGACTATGATAAACAATCGCAACAGATTTGGAAGATAGGGACATAACGCTCAAAAGCCAAAAAAATCAGTTAAGTTTAACATTTTCATGCCATAAACACGAATGTCGCCATACGCCCCGTTTTAGCTTCGCGGCGATAAGAAAAATATTCATCTGCTTGACGATAAGAACACTGATCCCCACCCAATACGGTATTTATGCCGTGTTGCTGCAAGATATAATGCGCAATGGCATACAGGTCAGCATAATATTTACCTGCCTGTTCACCGGCCTGAAATGCACTGTCTAGTTCAGGATATTTACTGCAAAAAGCAGCTTTTACTTCAGCGCCAATCTCGAAACATGGCTGACTAATGGCCGCCCCAAGCCAGGCCCAGGTCGGCGGAGTCTGCATGGCTGCGATGGTATTTTCGACAATACCACCCGCCAGACCACGCCAACCGGCATGCAAATTGGCAACTTCCGTACCTTTCGCATTTCCCAGTACCACAGGTAAACAGTCTGCAGTCATCATCATCAAGGCATGCGCCTTGCGCTGCGTCACCAGACCATCTCCGACCAGTGCGGTAAATGGCATCTGCTCATTAATGCTATGACAAATGGTGCTATGCGTCTGGGTCATCCAGGTAATCTTATCTACGCCAAAGGCAGCGAAATCCTGCAATAAAGCCATACGATGCTGTTGTACCCGTAGCGCATTATCCTGCACATGCAAGGCCAAGTTAAAACCTGCAAGCTCAGGCTGTGCGGATGGCTGTACTTTCGCATGGTGAACGCGAGTCTGGCCGACATACACACCTTGTGGAAGTCCTAGTACAAATTGCATCTCGATTCCTTGCTTTTACGCGAGCTAAATAAAAAGATTAATAGGCTTTGTTTTCGGTACGCAGCACTTCAACCAGATTGGCAAAGTCTTCCGGCCACGGTGCTTCAAAGGTCATTTCTTCTTTGGTACGCGGATGGGTCAGACCGAGTTGTACAGCATGCAAAGCCTGACGCTTGAAGCCACGTAAAGTGTCATCTAGTAATTGCGATGCACCTGCTGGCATACGGACACGCGGCATATACACCTGATCACCAACCAAGCCAAAGCCGATATAGCTAAAATGCACACGGATCTGATGGGTACGTCCAGTTTCCAGACGGGCTTGAACACGGGTGAAGTGCTGGAAACGCTCTTTGACGTTGTAATGCGTCACCGCGTCTTTACCGCCCGGAAGTACAGTCATTTTCACACGATCTACCGGATGACGTTTGATGGGTTCATCAATGGTACCGCCAGCAATAATATTGCCGTAAACCACCAGATCATACAGGCGATATACTGTTTTTTTCTCAAGCTGTTTGCTGAGAGAAAACTGTGCTTCCAGATTTTTGGCAACGACCAGCAGACCACTGGTGTCTTTGTCGATACGATGTACCAGACCTGCACGCGCCAGTTCAGCTGATTTCGGATAGTGATGCAATAAAGCATTGACCAAGGTGCCCGAACTATTGCCAGCACCTGGATGTACCACCATGCCTACAGGTTTATTGATGACAATAATGTCATCATCTTCATAGATGATATCCAGTGGAATATCTTCCGGCAGACTGCGCGTTTGCGCTTCAAGCTCAACATTTAAAGTCAGGGTTTCAAAACCATCACTTTTAAATTTCGGCTTAACCGGTTGACCATTCACCAATAAATTGCCATCTTTAATCCATTGCTTTAATTTTTCTCGAGAAAAATCGCTCCAGACCATTGCGGCAATCTGGTCGATCCGTTGCCCGATATAAGTTTCATCCAGTTGAAATTGCAACGATAAACGTGTTGCAGTTGCTTCTGAAGTATGGTTATCTGCATCCTCAGAATCTTCAAGTAAATTGAAATCAGTATCAGGGATATTAGAATTGGAAGATTGTGCTTGACTCATTTGCTCATTCAGACAAAAGTGGTTTAATAGTGCAATTGTAGCTCATTGCCCGTATTAACAGAGGAATTTTTATGTCGCTACCACATTATAAAATGACAATGCTTGCTGTGACATTAGGCATTGCATCGGCAATGGTAGGCTGTAGCAGTAATCCAAAAAAAGAAGTCGTGGATAAAGGTCCGGAATCTAGCGAACAGGTTTATATTCAAAAAGCACAGAAAGCGCTAGATCGTAATCAATATACCGATGCAGCAAAACAGTTGGAAGCGCTGGAAACTTATTTCCCGACCAGTCAGTATGCCCCGCAAGCGCAACTGGAACTGTTGTATGTGAAATTCCAGCAAAAAGATTATGAAGGTGCGGTCGCACTGGCAGAGCGTTTTATCCGTCTGAACCCGCAACATCCAAATGTCGACTATGCTTACTATGTACGCGGTGTCGCCAATATGGAACAGAACTATAACGGCCTGCTACGTTATACCTCACTGAAACAGTCGCATCGTGATGTCAGCTACCTGAAAGTGGCTTACCAGAATTTTGTTGATTTCATTCGTCGCTATCCATCGAGTACTTATGCAGTCGATGCAGCACAACGTATGCAGTTTATCGGCCAGGAACTGGCTGAGCATGAAATGAACGCAGCACGTTTTAACATCAAACGTAAGGCGTATCTGGCAGCAGTTGAACGTGGCTTGTGGGTGATTGAGCATTATCCTCAAACTCCGCAGATTCCGGAAGCACTGGCAACGGTTGCTTATGGTTATGCTCAGCTAGGTGATAAAGCAACTTCTCAGCAATATGTGGATGTATTAAAGCTGAATTATCCGAATCTGGTGAAATCAGATGGTACGGTGAATCTGCGTGCAGCGCGTAGCGAAAGCAGTTTCTTTAACCGCGCGACACTGGGTATTTTTGGTAAAGAAGCCAAAACTGTAACCGACACCGATGCACAATCGGATACGCCAGAAACTGAAAAGCGCAGCATCACCAATCGCATTTCATTTGGTTTGCTGGATCGTCCTAAAACGGCTGAATAAAGCTAAATAAGTCCGGCAGTATCAGCAAATAAGACAGCGCTTTACAGGTGCATTTTCCTCAAGGGCAAGGTATCATACTTGCCCTTTTGCGTTGTCTTGCCCAGGCTTGAACAAAACGTGCAAAAGGTATACAAAGGAACTTGAAATATTCAATGTCCAACTAGACTATTTTCATTTTTTCAGTGATTTAGACCTTAGATTCCAGCACGAGAAGCTCAGCAGACCATGGCCATTCCTCAACATACGATTGATCAGATTCTCGATCGCACCGATATTGTCGATGTGATTGGTCAATTCGTAAAACTGAAAAAAACAGGCCGTACCTATTCAGGCTGCTGCCCTTTTCATCAGGAAAAATCACCGTCTTTCCACGTCTATCGTGACAAACAGTATTTTCACTGTTTTGGCTGTCAGGCCAACGGTAATGCCATCCGTTTTTTAATGGACATTGGCAGCCGTAATTTTGTCGAAGTGATGAAAGACCTGTCCAGCCAGACGGGAATCGAACTGCCTAAAGACAATACTGATTCCAATAAATTAAAATATAAACGTGAAGCAGCTAAACCCAAAATCGTGCCTGCTCAAACTGCACCACAAACTCAGCCGCAACAGAATAACGCTCCAACAGAAAATAATAATGCTGCATCTACGGCGAGTTTCGATCCATTTGCAGAGTTTCAGACAGTCGAACAGGATTTTTATGGTGACCCTTTTGCTTCTTTTGAACACCTACCGATGGCGGAAGTTCAGCAAGACGGTAACCTCTACGACCTGCTAGAAAATATCGCGCAGTTCTATGAGCGCCAACTCCCAAATAGCCCGAGTGCCCAGCAATACTTCAAGCAGCGTGGTCTGACTGCAGAGACCATTGCCTATTGGCGCTTAGGCTATGCGCCTGAAGACTGGCAACATCTGGAAAAAGCCTTTCCTCAGGATATTGAGGGCTTAAAACTTTTAGGTCTGATTCGCACCAGCGACAGTGGCCGTGATTTTGACCTGCTGCGTGAACGAGTCATTTTCCCGATCCGTGATACCAAGGGCCGTGTGGTCGGCTTTGGCGGCCGTGCCCTGAATGACGAGATCAAGCCGAAATACATCAACTCGCCAGATTCTGAAGTCTTCCATAAAAACCAGTTGCTGTACGGCCTCTATGAGGGCCGCAAACAGAAAGCCCAAGAATGGCTGATGGTCGAAGGCTATATGGATGTGATTGCGCTTCAGCAATATGGCATTCATGGCGCAGTGGCGACTTTAGGCACAGCGAGTAATACCGACCACCTGAATATTCTGTTCAAGCAGAGCAACCGGCTGACCATTGCCTTTGATGGGGATGCTGCCGGTCAAAAAGCAGCGCGCCGTACCTTGGACATTGCCCTGCCCCTGCTGAATGATGGCCGAGAGCTGAAGTTCTTTGTTTTGCCCGCTGACCATGACCCAGATTCATTGATCCGCCGTGAAGGGATAGAAAACTTCAGACGCTTGCTGGATCAGGCACCGTTGATGTCGGACTTCGTGTTTGCCCATCTGACCCAAAATCAGGATATCACCACCCCAGAAGGCAAGAGTCAGGTTATGGGTGAACTAAAAAATCTGACCGAATTACTGCCCAAACACGGCTCCTTCCGTTATCTGCTGCAGCAATTTTTCCGCGAAAAACTGGGCTTTAATCGTAAATGGCAACCTAAGGTCAATACAGATGCATCTTTAAGCTTTAGTACCAAAATTGATGCTGAAGAATATGTGATTGCGATCTTGATGAATCATCCTTATCTGTATATTCATTTTGAACCACTGCGCGCGCTAGTAGCGGAAGATCAGTTGCTGTTTAAGATTTTGAATATTCTGAATGTGATTTTTGATGACTTGCCGGATGATCCTGAACTGTCGATCTATTATGTGCTCGGTGCCTGCGCAGCCCATCATCATGAACTGCAGCATATTCTGCAGCATGCCAATGTCAGCGATTACACCTCATCGCCGGAACATGCCGATAAGCTCGCGGCTGATTTTTCAACCAAGCTGCAATATCAGTGTTTAAAAAACAAGATTAAATCCAAGAAATTTAACAGTATTGCAGAAATGAAAAACCTGAAAATGCAGATTTATGAGATTGACCGCAAACGCTCAATGACCCTGTTAGAAGATTAATTTTTCAAATTATTGATTCTTTTGAATCCAATGAAGTCACTGCTAGCTCACATTATTATTTATAATTTTCTCAAATAATCAGGCTGGGTTTTATGTTGAAGTACAAATCAGCAAAGAACCAAGCTTCTCATCATGCTGATTAAAACGAATGCCTGGATTTACGACGCTTCGCGACTACATTGCCCAGTTCTTCCTGTAACAGCTCAAAATAGGTAGGATCTTCCGCTTTGGCCGCCTCACGCAGCACAATAGAAGTTGGATGCAACAGTTTTTGGGTTAAACGATGTGAAAACTCGGCCAGTACCGTTTCCGCCTTTTCGCCCTTGGCAATACGCTGCATTGCCAGTGACAATTCTTCCTGACGTAATGTTTCCCCGTGGTCACGATAGGCATGAATGGTCGCCCCGGCCTGTTTGACCTTTTGCTGGGTCATCAGTTCTGTAGCCAGCTGATTGACCATGATCTCAGCCTCAACAGCCGCTTGACGGCGCTGTGCCAGATTTTCTTCAATCACCGTTTGCAGATCATCGACGCCATATAGATAAACCCCATCCAGGCTTTCTACTTTGGCATCAATATCACGCGGAACGGCCAGATCCACCAGTAGCATCTGCTGGTAACGGCGTTTTTTCAGTGCAGCTTTTACATCCGCAAAGTTAATCACTTGATGCAAACTACCGGTACAACTGGAAATCACATCGGCACGATGCAAGTTGGCAGCTAACTGGTCAAAGTCGATAATTTCGACCTCAACCCGATGTGCAATTTCCTGCGCCAGAATGTCTGCACGTTCGCGGGTACGGTTACAGATGATGATCTTGCCCACACCCATTTCTGCAAGATGCTTAGCCACCAGACTGTTCATCTCTCCAGCTGCCACCACCATAATGGTCAGCTTGTCCGGGTGACTAAACACTTGCAAGGCAAGTTGTGCTACCGCATAGCCCATCGAGACCGCATGACTACCGACAGCCGTTTCCGAACGCACACGTTTAGCGGCATAAAAAGCATATTCAAAAATGCGGTTCAGGTTTTGCGAAACGGTATGAGAGTCTTTGGCCAGAGAAAGTGCGGTTTTGACCTGCCCCAGAATTTGTGGTTCACCTAGCATCAGTGAATCCAGACCACTAGCAACACGCATCAGATGCGTCACCGCTTGAGCATTTTCATAACGATAGACATGATGTTGCAGTTGTTTGACATCCACCCCATTTTTCTGGGCGAGCCAGTTCAGCACCATGTCAGCATTGTCAGACATGGCGTAAACTTCGGTCCGGTTACATGTAGACACCACCACCATGTCGTTCAGTTGAGGGTGTTGGCTTTGCTCGGCAAGAATGGCACTTAACTTTTCAGGGTTAAACGCCACTTGTTCGCGCAGTTCTACAGAGGCAGTTTGATGGTTGACACCCAATGCAAAGAAAGACATATCAGGTCATCATTTCACTAAATTTATGCTATTGTGCAACATCGGTGTCATAAAAAGCATTACTTGGATCAATAAAAAATTGCGTCAAACAATTAGCCGTATCAACGGCCCTACAATTAAGCAATATTCTACCACATTCCTACTGGTGGGTAGCATGGCTTCGACTGCGCATCTTTATGCAGCGGAAGCAGTTTACCATGCAAATCAAAATTATGATGCGATAAAACAAAGTATGATGGCTGAGTTTGCCATCGCTGCACATGACATTCCGACCGCTTTGCACAACTATACGGTGCTAGCGATCAAGAGCAATTCCACTTCAGTCAAGCAACGTGCGCTGAATGTCGCGCTGGAACATGATGATCTTCAGGCAGCACTAGATATCTCCACGCACTGGGTGGTACAAGAGCCGCAAGATGTCCCCGCTTTATTTTATTTATCACATATTGCCCTGAAAGCACATGAATATGAGCTGGCCGCTGAGACCTTAGAAAAAATCCTGCAAATTGATGACAGCGCCGATCTGGAAGAAATTCTCGCAGGGATTTCACCAGAAGGTACAGAAGACCGTACTTATCTGATTCAGGCCTTAAGTACCACCAAAGCCAAGGACAACCCGTCTATTCTGGTGCTGGTGGCCGGTCTGGAAGCGCAAAATGGTCAGCTCGAACAGGCTCTAAATACAGTTAACCGTGCCTTAAAAAAACGCCCGAATGCGACTGGATATATCCTGATGAAAGCCAATCTGCTCAATGCACTCGGCGATACTCAGGCGACACTGCAATGGTATGAAAAATCCAGCCGTAAACACCGCAATAATCTGGATGTGCGTCTGGCCGAAGTCAAATATCTGGTCAAGCTGAACGAAGCGACTTTGGCGCTAAAAAAACTGCAAGACATTCTAAAAAAATGGCCGACTGCCGAAGAAGCCCTGTTTATTGCCGGACTAACCAGTATCGACCTGGAAGAATACGAGAAAGCCGAAAAATATCTGGTCGAACTGCGTTATTCTGCGCAGTATCAAAATGAAGCTTATTATTATCTGGCGGTCAATGCAGAACGCAAACAGCATTATGAAACGGCTAAAGCCTATTATCGTCTGGTCGATGGCAGTCTTTACACCGTCTCACGTCGCAACATGATCTCCATTTTCGCCCAGCAGGATAAGCTGCATGATGCGCTGCGTTTCTTAACACAGGAAAGAGTCAATTATCCACAACATGCCAGCTTCCTCTATCTGGCCCAGGCGGATATTTTGACGCGTATGCAGAATAAAAAAGCTGCTATTCGCCTGCTGGAAGAAGCCAGCAAAAACCTGCCCGATGACCCTGAACTGGTTTATTCGCAAGTCCTGTTGCTAGATCCCCATCAGGATCGCATCAAGCTGGATGAACTACTTAGCACTTTACTTAAAATTGAACCGAACAGTCCGACCTATCTGAATGCCTATGCCTATACCCTGGCGATGCAGAACCGTCGTCTCGAAGAAGCACGCCGCTATGTCGAACAGGCACTGGAATATGCACCGGAACAGGCATCCATTCTGGATACCTATGGTTATATCTGTTATTTACAGAATGACTTCGCCACAGCTGCGGACGTGTTATACAAAGCTTATCAGTTGAATCCGAATGTGAAGATTGGCGTGCGTTATGCCCGTTCCTTGTACATGAAAGGTGATCTACAACAATTCCACCAAGTGTTACAACAATTACAACAAAACCATCCAAATGACCCAGAATTGAAACAACTTAATTCGCTATTGTTAGCACCACAAACCAAAACGAGTTAATTAATTTATGCGCAATTTGAGCCAATTGGGCTGCTGTGCCTTTGCAGCCACTGCTTTATTTTTAACTGGCTGTCAGCAGATGATCAAGCCTCAAGCGCCTGCCACCCCGTCTGTACAGGCAGAGAATCAATTTCAGCTGCAAGGTAAAATTGGCGTTCGTACCCCTCAACAGACTGGCAGCGCATTCTTTACCTGGGTACAACAGCAGGAAGAATTCGATATTGAGCTCAGCGGTATCTTAGGTGTCGGTAAAACCCAGATTTCTGGCACACCGGGACAAGTGACCTTAAACAGCGCAAAAACCGGTGTGATTCAGGCAGCCAGTGCCGAAGAATTACTGCAACGTGCAACCGGCTGGCAAGCGCCGATCAGTTATTTAGTCGATTGGGTACAAGCCCGCCCTGCTACCACGACTGCCAAATTACAAAAAGATGATACACAGCGAATTAACCAGATTATCGAACAGGGCTGGACGGTCGATCTCAATTATAATGCGCAGGCCAAAATGCCAAACCGTTTGATTTTAAAGCAGTCACTTGGAAATGGTGCAGAAAACCGTATTACAATGATCATTGAAAACCGTTAATTGACCTGATTCCAGCCCATGATGATTCGTGTTCCCTCGCCTGCTAAACTGAATTTGTTTTTACATATCACCGGTCGCCGTGAAAATGGTTATCATGAGCTGCAAAGTATTTTTCAGCTGATTGACCTGTATGACTGGCTGGAGTTTGAACCAAGCGCCGATGATGCGATTCAGATTGAAGGTCTGGCCTCCGTCGATCTGCAACAGAATCTAATCTATCGGGCGATTCAGTTGTTGAAGCCTTATGCCCAAACGCCGTGCGGACTAAAAATTCGTCTGGAAAAAAATATCCCGATGGGTGCAGGTCTTGGCGGTGGGTCTTCCAATGCAGCGACGACCCTGATTGTGATAAACCAGCTCTGGCAGTGCGGTTTAAATGTTGAGCAACTGGCAGATCTCGGGGTTAAACTGGGTGCAGATGTGCCGATATTTGTGCATGGTAAAAATGCCTGGGCTGAAGGCATTGGTGAACACTTAACATTCATAGACTTAGATCAAAAAAAATTCATTGTGTTAAAACCTGATTGTTTTATCAGCACTCAACTGCTTTTTTCGCAAAAAGCATTGACAAGAGACACGAAGAGCACTAAATTTTGCGCCTATCAGGAAACACCATCTGATTTTGGAAATAACTTTGAGCCACTGGCAAGAAGCCTATATCTCGAAGTCGATGAAGCAATGCAATATCTCGACCAGTTCGGAAAAGCAAAGCTTACAGGTACAGGTGCTTGTGTGTTTATTGAAGTCACTGAAAATCTGAATATCGAAGATATTCTTGCAAATGCACCATGTAAAGCTTACCTGGTCAACAGTTTACAAGAATCACCTTTAGTTCAGTTTAAAGTGTAGATAGGGGTATCGCCAAGTGGTAAGGCACCGGGTTTTGATCTCGGCATCCGTTGGTTCGAATCCAGCTACCCCTGCCATTTTTCACCTGTAGATGTACTGTATTAGGGGTATCGCCAAGTGGTAAGGCACCGGGTTTTGATCTCGGCATCCGTTGGTTCGAATCCAGCTACCCCTGCCATCTTACAGTCATCAAATTAGGGGCGTCGCCAAGTGGTAAGGCACCGGGTTTTGATCTCGGCATCCGTTGGTTCGAATCCAGCCGCCCCTGCCATTTTCTCGAAAAAAGACAGAACACTCATTTGCTGTAAGACTGTTAATTTACCTTGACACTTTACCGCAAAAATATTAAAGTTCTGCCGCATTAGGGGTATCGCCAAGTGGTAAGGCACCGGGTTTTGATCTCGGCATCCGTTGGTTCGAATCCAGCTACCCCTGCCATCTATTCCCATATATCCCAACCGCCAAGGGTGCTTCATGCCCAATCTTGTCGTTTTTAGTGGATCTGCGCATCCACAATTCGCTCAAAAAGTCGTAAGTCACTTACATATTCCTCTAGGCGCTGCCTCTGTAGGTCAGTTCTCTGACGGTGAAATTGCTGTCGAGATTACTGAGAACGTTCGTGGTAAAGACGTATTTATCGTACAACCTACTTGTGCCCCAACTAATGATAACCTGATGGAAATCTTGGTGATGGCTGATGCTTTGCGTCGTGCAAGTGCGGGTCGTATTACTGCCGTGATTCCTTATTTTGGTTATGCTCGTCAAGACCGTCGTCCACGTTCAGCACGTGTTCCAATCACTGCAAAAGTTGTAGCAGACATGCTCACTACTGTAGGCGTTGACCGTGTGGTGATGATCGACTTGCATGCTGACCAGATCCAAGGCTTCTTCGATATCCCTGTAGACAACATCTACGGTACACCAGCCCTACTTGCTGACTTGCGTCAACAATCGCATCACAACCTGATGGTGGTTTCACCTGACGTGGGTGGTGTAGTGCGTGCACGTGCTGTTGCGAAACAGATGGGCGATATCGATCTTGCAATCATCGATAAGCGTCGTCAAAAAGCGAATGAATCACAAGTGATGCATTTGATTGGCGATGTAAAAGATCGTGATTGTGTCATCGTTGATGACATGGTAGATACTGCTGGTACGCTATGCAAAGCTGCTGATGCATTGAAAACTTTCGGTGCTCGCAAGGTTGTTGCATATGCAACGCATCCAGTACTTTCTGGTAAAGCGCTTGAAAACTTAAAGAATTCTGTGATTGATGAACTGGTTGTGACTGATACCATTCCTCTTTCTGATGAAGCTTTAGCACTGGGCAAGATTCGCCAGGTTTCAGTAGCCAGCATGGTTGCCGAAACGATTCGTCGTATTAACAACGAAGAATCTATTAGCGCAATGTTCGATTCTTATCTATAATAGAGCGCTGAATTTTCAAAGCCCTGCCATTTGGTAGGGCTTTTACTCACCAGACTGGTCGCAAGTCTGGTTCATTTAACTTAAATAGGATGTCTATCATGGCAAACTTCGTATTAAACGCAGCAGCACGTGAAGAAACAGTTCAAGGGAAAGGTGCGAGCCGCCGCCTTCGTCTTCAAGCTAAAGTTCCTGCAATCATCTACGGTGGTGAAGCTGCTCCTGTAGCAATTACTGTTGAGCTTCGTCAGCTTGTTAAATTCTTAGAAAACAATTCATTCTTTGAAGAAGTTATCGAAATTGATGTAGACGGTAAAGTTGAAAGCGTTAAAATCCAAGCGTTACAACGTCACCCAGCTAAAAACACACCTATGCACGCTGACTTCAAACGCGCATAAGTGTTAATGGTGTAATTAGTGTCAAATATTTCACTGATTGTTGGTTTGGGTAACCCAGGTTCTGAGTATGCCCAAACCCGCCATAATGCAGGCTTCTGGTTTGTAGAACGCCTTGCAGACCAATATGGCATTACCCTCAAAAAAGACCCAAAATTCAATGGATTTAGCGGTCGTGGCAATATCGAAGGTCAAGACGTCCGTCTTCTTCTACCGACAACCTTTATGAACCTTTCCGGTAAAAGTGTTGTTCCTTTCGCCAAATTCTACAATATCGCACCTGAATCGATCCTGATTGCCCATGATGAACTGGACATGAATCCTGGTGTCATTCGCCTGAAAACTGGCGGTGGTCACGGTGGTCATAATGGTCTACGCGATATCGTTCCGCATATTGGTTCAAACTTCCATCGCCTGCGTATTGGAATTGGTCATCCTGGTGCCAAAGACCGTGTTTCCGGTCATGTGCTCAGTAAAGCACCTAGCAGCGAACAGAACTTAATGGATGATGCGATTTCCCATGCCCTCGCCCGCACAAAAATGCTGGTGAACGGTGAAGTACAGCAAGCCATGAATCAAATCAACGCATATAAGCCGAACTAAACATTCAAAAATTGCTGGACAATTCCGCTTGCCAGAAAGTTTATTTAAGCGCAAAATGCGTTTGCTCGATTGTTCACCATACAGCAAGCAAGATTGATTTAACCAAATGATCAAACTCTTAGGTCAACTCAGGGGACGCTAGCCATGCTATCTCGTTTATTAAAATGCAAAATTCACCGCGCTCACGTTACACATGCAGAACTACACTATGAAGGTTCATGTGCAATTGATGGCGTTTTGATGGATTTGGCTGGCATTCGTGAATACGAAGAAATTCATGTGTGGAACGTGACCAATGGTAAACGTTTTGCAACTTATGCAATTCGTGGCGAAGACAATTCAGGCATCATTTCAGTCAATGGTGGCGCTGCGCATCAAGCCGATGTAGGCGATATCGTGATTATTGCAACCTTTGGCGATTTCACTGAAGCTGAAGCGAATGCCCATCAGCCTCGCTTGGTTTATGCTAACCCAAATAATACAGTCAGCCACACCGCCAACTGTATTCCGGTACAAGTCGCATAATCTGATCAGACCAGATACCCAAAAGCTCGCACATTGCGGGCTTTTTTATTGAAAAATACTTCTAAAAATAGATCTTAATTAACCGCCTTGTACCCAGTCTTTTTGGCTTTCGCAATTTAAAGCTCGCAGATTCTGATCCACCAGATTCGCCAATAAAGCCTGTCCATTATCTTTAACTTTAATCTCGGCATATTTTGCGTTGCGATAGCACGGCTCCAATCCTTCTGCAAACAGAAAGCTACTCGCTGCCGGATATAAATTGGCTAATCGATTGGAAGGATTTTTTAGAAGCAAACGCGCGGAAGTTCCCTGATGAGTTTTTAAAAGATTTTCATCCATGCTAGTTTGAATCACACGATGCTGATCATCTAGCTGTACATAGCTTAGAAGATGTGTCTGATCCTGAATATGCTTTTCTAAGGCTGCAATTTTCTTATCCGCTAAACTACCCTCTTCTCCACGATCCGCTTCAGCATCACCCTCGAAATGCAGCTCATAATTCAGTACCATATAATCGCCTTGCAAGATTGAGCGCGGATCGAACGGAGCAAGCTCGACGAAAATGGACTGGCTGTTCACTAAATGATGTTCATGTTTCAGGATCAATCCCACAAAGAGCAGAATACTGAATCCGGCCAAAATCAGAGGAAGAAACTTTTTCATGCAGTTTCCTCCTGACCAGGTCTAATCCTTACCTGCTTTAAGCCATAGACCATGCACCAAACCATAAGACCTGAGATGAAAATCGTTAGGCTCTTTACCAGGAAACTCAGCCCCAGATTGTAATACAGCATCCATAACCAGAAGATCAGCAATAAAATCGACAGAGCTTGCATCAGTCGTTGCTGATAGACTACAGCCCAGGCCATGAGCAGCATAATGATAAAAATTTCAAAATAGCCCAGCAGGATCAGTAATAAACCCAGAACCGGAATTAACCAGAGCCATTTTTCAGAAAATTGTTGCCAGTTTTGCCAAATAAAACTGAACAACAATAAGCTCGGAAGAATATAAAATAACAGGACTTGGTCAAAGCTGATCTGTCCAATGCTGTGCCAGTGCTCTAATCCGGTCACCGCCTGAACCACCGCTGAACCTGTCAGCATGGCAATCATCCAGAGAAAGATACTTTTCTGATAATGCGAAGATTGCCAATAACGCGCTGTTAGGAATATTCCGATGAAAATGACATAGTTCAAGCTGAGTATGATACTGATCACCATGTCATCATGTTTAAAAGAATTCTCTAAGACCAGAACCACGATTGCTAATGCATGCGTCATCAGCAGCTGTAGGGTCAAAATAGACCAGTGCATCCGTTTGATGGTAGTAAGCCCCAGCATTAATAATTGCAGCAGCCAGACTACAACTATACTGTCGGTCAGCAGTTCTGTATGAATTAAAACTGCTGCCTGACCACAGATCCACAAGCAATAGGCAAACTGGTGCATAAAAACTGAAGCCTGCTGACCCAGCAGTTTCCAGGCGATGCCTATAAAAATGATCCCCATTAAAATCGAAAATGCTTCCCAGTAAGTCAGTAACAGGACTGCAAGAATAATCCCCGAAATCCAGGCACCGAGTGCCAAAGGAATCACAGAAAATTTGGTTTGTGGAAAAATTCTATTTAAAGCAAAACTAATTAAGGCAAACCAGCCAAAAATCAGCACAGCTAGCACAAATAGTCCAGTAGCTGAATTGGTCAGTTGATTTTCAACCAGTTCAAATACCCATAAGCTCACACTGGCAGCCAAACCTGCAATGAGAAGAATGGCTTCTAGCGCCTGATGTTTCCTATAAAAATAAAATGCGGCACCTGTCGGTAAAACAACTGAAGAAGCTAAATAGATCAGCTTAGAGTGATGAATAAACTGCATCATGCTGCTGATCGAAATCACGATCACAAATGCGATAAACAGAAAACGTAGCAGCGCGTAATAGCGCATGGCATACGCAAAGCTAAGTGCTGTCAGCAAATTGAGACCGAGCAAATACAACCCTTCTGCTCTTCCCATCCAGAAGCTCTGTTTAAAATACAGATACAACGTCAGCTGGCTCACTACGCAAAGCATGACAAAAATGCCAATATTGGAGCGATAGAGCCATGGTAAGAGCAAGGCTGACCAGAGCAAAAATAACAGATAACTATCTGCGCCAGTTTGATAAATCTGCCCAATCATTGCCAGACTTAAACCCAGCATGAGACCAGATACTGTATCCAGACTCTGTCTCACCCATTCCTGCTGGTCGAAGTAAATACTTGCTGTTGCACTACAGAGTAAAATCAGCATCGGGATTGCCAGCTGAACCGGATCCGGCAGCATCCACCAGTTCGCTGCCATTAAATACAGCAAACTGACCGTGATGAGTGCTAAGCCCAAGATTTTTAAATAACGTAGTACTTCTACATTGCAGAACAGCAAGGGCGAAAATTGATTATTTCGGATCAGCTCAGTTTTATGCATTGTTAGAATGATTGAAGGATTTCTAATCTTCCTCACACCATAGCATGTTTCCAGTATTTTGCTAAAAACCTGGGTAATTCAGATTATCTGTTTTGTTTATCTAAAATTCTGCAAATTACTTTCCATTTCAACTATCCCATCTTTTTAAAATCAGGACTATAATGTTCTTACATCGCTTCAGGGCGGGGTGTGATTCCCCACCGGTGGTAATTTCAGCTTTTTATAATTAGGCTTGAATTAGCCCACGAGCGGTCAATTTCGATTGATCTGCAGATCTGGTGCAAATCCAGAGCCGACGGTATAGTCCGGATGAAAGAAGACGAAAGCAGCACCAAGGCTGTATGCCGTGCATACACCTGTTTTTGCTATAAGCCTATTTTCACTCAGTCCTGAAATGTTCAATCATATTTTTAGTTTAGGTGAGCATTTCAATGTCAAGTTTGATTCAACCCGAAATTTTCTTTTCTGCTTTAGCCCCTGCTGAACAACGTATCCTTCAGGCACTCGAAGATCTCCGCCAAGGCAAACCTGTCTTGGTCATGGATGATTTTGACCGTGAAAATGAAGCCGATCTGATTGTGGCAGCTGAAACTTTAACTATAGAAACCATGGCGCGTATGATTCGTGATGGTTCCGGCATCGTTTGCTTATGTCTGACTGATGAGCTGGCAAACCATTTAGAGTTACCACCAATGGTACAAGATAACTCTAGCCAGTTTAAAACTGCCTTTACTGTAAGTATTGAAGCAGTAGAGGGTGTAACAACCGGTGTTTCTGCCAAAGACCGCACGACTACAATTAAAACAGCGATTAAAGACGGCGCAGTTGCCAGTGATCTGAATCGTCCTGGTCATGTATTCCCATTACGCGCCCGTGAAGGTTGTCTTAACCCGGCGTGGTCATACTGAAGGTACTATTGACCTTGCGCGTCTGGCTGGTTTAAAACCTGCCGGCGTGTTGTGTGAACTGACTAATCCGGATGGCAGCATGGCTTCTGGTATTCAAGTTCTCTCGTATGCACAGACGCATCAACTGAGCCTAATTACCATTGATGAACTGGTACAGTACCGCCAGCAACACAATATATAAGTCTATTTAAAAAGAAAATCCCGGCATTTGGTCCGGGATTTTTTGTGTCGTATATATTGATTGAATTAACTGAAGATGGAATAAATCCCATACAGTGCAACCATTAACAAGATCAAGCCACATAGCCCAAGTAAATGCGGATAAAGCTGAGACCGAGATAATCGCTGAAAACCCAGATACACCAGTGACAGGGTGAGAAAATCCAGAACAATCCAGCTAATTGTCAGAATCACCAAGCTTAAATCGAGGTTTGGGCTAATGCCTATAAATTGCGGAAAAAAGGCGGCAAAGAAAATAATATCCTTGGGATTAGAAATACCTACCAGAAAACCGGTACGAAAGCCACCCTGTACGGGCTGCAGGTTTTGTGGTCCAGTTGATCCCTGCCCTTGCCAGACTTCCCTGAAAATCTGAATTCCCAGCCAGGCAATATACAAACAGCCAAGTAGCTTAATGCCATTCAGCCAATTTTCGTTAACAACCAGAAGACCTTTTAGACTGAGAATGGATAAACCAATCAGAACCAGTGAGGCAAAGTTAGTCCCGAAAATAGTCTGCAAGGCATGCTTATAGCCGCCTTTGAGCCCAGCACTAGCGACCAGTAACATTACTGGTCCGGGCGTCGCGATCATGATTACTACGGCCAGACAATACAGCAGATATTCGGTAATATTCACCCCATTCCTCCTTGTCTAATATAGTCAGCATAAAAAAAGAGGACCTACTCGTCCTCTTCTTCCATCTGAATCAGATG
Source organism: Acinetobacter sp. TWP2-2-3 (assembly GCF_049896445.1). Lineage (GTDB taxonomy): Bacteria > Pseudomonadota > Gammaproteobacteria > Pseudomonadales > Moraxellaceae > Acinetobacter. Next base: position 213,922 of record NZ_JAFCUI010000002.1, on the reverse strand, counting down.
CTGACTGATGCCATCTGCCCGCAGAAAAGCCAGATCATAACTGGCGGTAGCCAAGGCCAAGATCCGGCGCTCAAACTCGTCCCAGAGCGGACGCACCTGCTTATAATGGATGCCTAAACCACTATCGTCGGTAAAATGCCGATTTTTTTCACAGAGCTTTAAAGCATGATACAGCTTGCGCCCTTTAGAAGCATCATCACGCAAGCGCACCCGTTTCGACAGCACAAAGGCCTGCACTTTGACAAGATCGGCATGCGGTAACAATGGCACCAGAATCTGATCCAGCTGTGCATCCAGTCGCTGCCACACAGCTCGATGCTGCTCAGCACTATACGTATTCCAGTGAATCACTTCATGATTAAAACGGCGACAACCACGACATACCGCATCACCAAATACGGTCGAGCAACGCCCTGCACATGGGGTTAAAGACGCAATACGACGATCTGAACTCAAAACACACTCCAAAGATACTGCAACTTTCAGTATCTGCATCACTGCACAAAATCCTGGGCCGGGCATGACTATACACGCTCTCTCCCATGAATTGAAGCCTGTTAAAAGACTTGCGTTTTACTCGCTTATTCACTCGAATCAAGCTAAAATATGCGCCTTTCAAATTATCATGCTACGTTGGAGTATTCCATGAACGCTACTGTAGAACAGCTTGCACCTGTAGAACAGCAAGCGACGACTGGTTGGGTTGTTGCCGCACTTTATCAATTCAAAGAAGTTCAAGATCCTGCCGATCTTCAGCAACGTCTTCTGGACCTGGTAAAATCCATCAACCTTTGCGGTACTCTAATTGTGGCAGGTGAAGGCATTAACGGTACGGTTGCAGGCGACCGTGCATCGATTGATCAAATTCACCAGTTCCTTCTGAATGAAGGTTTTAACGAAATGGAATACAAAGAATCTGACAGTTCTGAAAAACCATTCCGTAAAATGAAAATTAAATTAAAAAAAGAAATCGTGACTTTAGGCGTGGAAGTGAAACCGCGTGATTTAGTCGGTCACTATCTTGATCCAAAAGAATGGAACGAACTGATTGCACGTGATGACGTGATTCTGGTTGATACCCGTAACGATTACGAATACAAAGCAGGTACGTTCAAAGGCGCGATTGATCCGAAAACTGAAAGCTTCCGCGAATTCCCTGAATACGTGAAAAATAATCTGGAACAGCACAAAGACAAGAAAATTGCCATGTTCTGTACAGGTGGTATTCGTTGTGAAAAATCAACCTCTTTACTTCTTCAAGAAGGCTTCACTGAAGTTTATCACCTGAAAGGCGGTATTTTGAAATACCTGGAAGAAACCCCGGCTGAAGAAAGCATGTGGGAAGGTGAATGCTTCGTGTTTGATGGTCGTACTGCCGTAACGCACGGTGTTGAAGAAGGCCAAAATACCAAGTGTCATGCGTGTGGCTGGCCTTTACTTCCAGAAGAAGTTGCCCTCCCAAGTTATGAACATGGTGTCTCTTGTGTGTACTGTATTGACAAAACCTCGGAGAAACAAAAAGAAGGTTTCCGTATGCGTCAATCACAAATTTTAGCAGCAAAACGCAAACGCCTCTAATTTGGCCTTTTGTAATGAAATATATAAAAACCCTCTTCGGAGGGTTTTTTGTTTACATAAAAATCACAACAGCAATAAAACTCTTACCAATTCCTTACCAAGAACCTCATTTTTTTCCAAACAAGATTGTTAGTCTAATGATACGGTAATTTACAATCTAAGTCTTTCATTATTAACTGAAATTTTTAAGTGAAAAGGAATATAAAATGGCAGGCTCACTTGCTCGAGATTCAGACAATCTGGTTCAATTTCAACCAAAAGAAAATATAAAGTTGCAACGGCTTCATCAAATTTCTGAAGAGCTTGAACAGCAATCACATCTGTTCGTCGTTATCCTGGGAACCGTTATTGGCGCGATCTTGGCGCTTTTCATTGGTTACCATATCAATACCAGCATCATGCATTTTATCCTGCTAAGTATTTTGCCGATCTGCTTGGCCTATTTCTTACGTAAAGTTTATATTTATACCCTGACGCATAGCTAATTCTGCCTGATCATTTATATTCCAAGACTTTACCGCACAAAAAATACTGCTTAGGATACAGGCAGTATTTTTTATTTTGCCAATCATATGAATCTGACCGAATGGATTATTTCCGTTATGGAGCAACTGGGCTACTGGGGCATTGCTCTGCTCATGTTCCTGGATAATGTCTTCCCGCCAATCCCTTCCGAAATTATTATGCCTTCCGCGGGCTATTCAGCCTCTCAGGGCGAGTTAATACTCGTCGGGGTAATCATGTCCGGCTGTATCGGCTCCCTGCTGGCAGCCGCCTTGCTGTACTGGATTGGCTATAAATTTAACCATGATTCTATTTTTAAATTTGTCGATCGTTATGGCAAATATTTATTTATTAAATCAGAAGATGTAAAAAAATCATTGAGTTGGTTTGAGCATTATGGTCACCGGATTGTGTTCTTTGGCCGCATGATTCCTGCGGTTCGCTCGCTGATCAGCATTCCTGCTGGCATGAGTCATATGCCCTTCTGGAAATTTATGTTTTATAGCGCACTTGGAACCATCATCTGGACCACATTTTTGGCGTGTGTCGGATTTTATTTTGGCGAAAACCAGCATTTGATGCAGCAAATTTTCAGTAAAGTCAGTTATGTGATTATTGCCATTGTTGTGGTAATTATTATCTGGATTTTCTACCGTAGACAGCAGCGTAAAAATCGTCCATCCTGAGGAAGATCCCTTAAGGAGATTAAAACGATGTCGCATTATCTTAAATATTTTGCCACCGTTTATCTGACCTTGGTTCTATTGGTAGGCATATTCATCTATGTATTCAATCTGGGCGCCATTCTGCTGATTCCTGCCCTGATTGCTTCTGCCTTTCTCAGTGCCCGATACTTTGTTAAGAAAGAACTTCGTTTGCCGACTCAGCAAGAGAAAAGCAAACTGGTCTGGGGCTCCACTATTATTGCCATGACATTCGGGTTTATCTTTTTAGTTGTGGTCATCTGGATGAACCCGCAGACAGATGAGATTTATAGAACCATCACCTATACAGGAAGAGGAACAAATTCATTCCTGGTAGCTGCAAGCATTGCCTTACATGCCTTGCTGTTTCATATCGCCTACAATGCTTATGCACGCTATAGTCTGACGAAGCGTACAGGCTTGGAAAGAAAATAGGGTCGAGTAGATCTCAAAGATGCAAAAAGGCCAAAGCTAAAAAAAGCACCCTGCGGTGCTTTTTTTATGAATTATTCTGGAGTGTGATACATCAGATACAATTCATTTAAGTTTTCTGGAATTTCTTCTGCAAGTTCATCCATTAACTGACCATTGCGACGGAAAGTTTCCATTTGTGGATCTTCATCATCAATGCCGCTGAAGACCATGATTGGCAGGGTTAAATCCACCAGTTGTTCTTCAAATTCTTCAGTAAACCAAGCGTCTTCGTTTAGGAACATGGCGTCTACAAAGCCCACACTCCAGTCACCCAAGCTTGATTCAGTATCTGCTTCTTCAATTTCAAACGGGAACGTAATCCCTTCTTCATTGGCTAAGCTTTGACGAATAGACTCTAACCATGCTTGCACCTGAGTGATGATTTCTGCAGGCACTTTCTTTTGATTACTATCAAAAAGTTCGTCTAACCATTTGTCGAATTTTGGGCCTACTGCAATAGCACATAAGAAACCATGGGTTGCCGCGAAATCTAGACCATGTTCATTTTGGTCACCATCTAGATATTCACTCAACAGGTCTAAATCTAAAGCACTCATCTAACATCCAAACTTAGAAAACCGAAAGGTTTAGCATAGCATTTATTCAGGCTATGCTAAATCCGAATTCGTTAATCTTCGTCGTCAAAATCGTCATCATCGTCGAAGTCATAGTCAAAATCTTTGAGTTCGCGCTCTAAACGACGTTGGGTCAGCAGATCATCGATCAGACGACGTTTTTCCAACGACTCTTTAGCACTGAGCTTGCTAGAAGCCTCATCGAAATTAACATCATCTTCACCGAAGTTATCATCTAGTTCAAAATCTGTAGAAGACACTAAAACTTCCTCATGAGTGAAAAATGTAAAAGGATTTAAGCGCTATTTATCGTGCCTAAAATAACAAGTCAAGTTTTATTTGGATTTTCGTATTTTTAATTTGTAATTAGGGGTTTTTTCTGTCTCAATTGTGTGCCATGATATAATCCACCCTGCGTCCTTATGTTTTTTGATTCTCCTTTTTTGAGTCATAAACAGACACGCATGGGATGAACTTGAAAACAACAAATTCACCCCCATCTTAAATTACTGAATTTCATTTTAAATATTTTATCAGACAGCTTTAATGCTGAATTCACTGATGAAATATGTAGGCTATTCACTAAATTTAACGAGCTTAAATCGTGCAGCATTGTACGGTTTTTTACTGCCACAGATTCAACGAAGAGTAAGCAAAAGATGAGCGATATGACTTCCCCTACTTCTCAAGTAGCGGCTCTGATTAGCCGAGGCAAAGAACAAGGTTATTTAACCTTCGCTGAGGTTAACGATCATCTGCCGGACTCCATCACAGAAAGCGAGCAGATTGAAGACATCATTCAGATGCTGAATGACGTTGGTATTCCGGTACATGATCGCGCGCCTGAATCTGATGATACGATGTTCGAAGATACTGCAGAAGCGGCGGATGAAGTTGCAGAAGAAGAAGCTGCAGCCGTACTTGCCTCGGTAGAAAACGAGCCAGGTCGTACCACTGACCCTGTACGTATGTATATGCGTGAGATGGGTACAGTAGAACTTCTGACTCGTGAAGGCGAAATCAGCATCGCAAAACGCATCGAAGAAGGTATTCGTGATGTTTTGCACTCGATTGCTTACTGGCCGAATGCGGTAGAAGTGGTACTGCAAGAATACAAAGATTATGAAGCGGGTGAACGCCGTCTTGCTGACCTTTTATCAGGTTATTTAGATCCTGAATCAGATGAAGAAATTCCTGAAGTTCTAGAAGAAGAAGCGGTTCTTGCTGAAGATGAGACTGACTCGAAAAAATCGACCAAAGATGTAAAACTGGACGATGATGAAGAGGAAGAAGAAGCAGATTCTGATGATGAATCAGAAGCAGATTCTGGTCCAGATCCTGAAATTGCTAAAGCGCGTTTTACTGAACTGGAAAATGCGTGGCTGAATACCAAAGCAACTATTGAAAAACATGGTCGTGACAGCAAACAGGCTGAAGAAGCTTTGCAGGCACTTGCAACTGTATTCATGATGTTCAAATTTACCCCGCGTCTATTTGATATCATTTCTGAAATGATTCGTGGTACCCATGATCAAATTCGTGGTGCAGAACGTGAAGTGATGCGTTATGCAGTACGTCGTGGCCGTATGGATCGCACCCAGTTCCGTACCAGCTTCCCGGGCCAAGAATCGAATCCAGCCTGGTTAGATGAGCAGATCGCAAAAACACCTGCAGACCAGAAAGCTTATCTGGAAAAAGTACGTCCAGACGTATTGGCCTTCCAGCAAAAAATTGCCGATATCGAGAAAGAGCTTGGCCTTGATGTAAAAGGCATTAAAGACATTGCCAAACGTATGGCCGTCGGTGAAGCCAAAGCACGTCGTGCCAAGAAAGAAATGGTTGAAGCGAACTTGCGTCTGGTAATTTCGATTGCGAAGAAATATACCAACCGTGGCTTGCAATTCCTGGATCTGATTCAGGAAGGTAACATCGGTCTGATGAAAGCCGTAGACAAGTTTGAATACCGTCGTGGTTATAAATTCTCGACTTATGCGACCTGGTGGATTCGTCAGGCGATTACCCGTTCGATCGCGGATCAGGCACGTACCATTCGTATTCCGGTACACATGATTGAAACGATCAACAAGATCAACCGTGTATCTCGTCAGCTTCTACAGGAAATGGGTCGTGAACCGACTCCTGAAGAACTGGGCGAACGTCTGGAAATGGACGAAGTTAAAGTACGTAAAGTACTGAAAATCGCCAAAGAACCAATTTCGATGGAAACACCGATCGGTGATGATGAAGATTCACATCTGGGTGACTTCATTGAAGACAGCAACATCACTTCACCAATTGATGCGGCAACGTCTGAAGGCCTGAAAGAAGCGACACGTGAAGTTCTGGAAAACCTGACTGAACGTGAAGCCAAAGTCCTAAAAATGCGTTTTGGTATCGACATGCCGACTGACCATACTTTGGAAGAGGTGGGCAAACAGTTTGACGTAACACGTGAACGTATTCGTCAGATTGAAGCGAAAGCGCTGCGTAAACTTCGCCATCCATCGCGTTCAGAACACTTACGTTCATTCCTTGAGAATGATTAAGATTTGATGCTTATTCTGGAGACTTGAAATTTGATCATCAGTCTCCATTTAAGTAGCCAAGACAAACCCAAACGCCTGCATGATTGCAGGCGTTTCAAATCAGGGGGACTACCATGTTAGACCGTACACCATCTCGTGAACTTCAAGAACATCTTTGGGTTTTCCCTATGGATTATCCGATTAAACTGATTGGCCTTGCGGGCGATGAATTGCGTCATGCTGTCATCGACATTTTTCTGAAACATTTTCCAGATTTTGAAGGTGATAGCGTCAGTATTACGCCATCACGTACTGGAAAATACCATTCCATTACCGCACAACTGCGCTTTTTGGAACTGGAACAGGTTCATGCAGTATATGCAGATTTGGCCGCTTGCCCGCTAATTAAAACAGCACTGTAATCGAAAATACAAAAGACACGCTTCCGGGCGTGTTTTTTTTATGCCTATACAGCGCTAAGATACCCATGAAATATTGCTGATCTCACCCCTATTTCATGCCGAAATCATTATAATTATGACCAGTTTTTTATAATTACCAAGGACACTTCCTGTGACTGATGTGCTGCAAAAGCCCGAGCTGATCATTCGTCAATATCACGACCTCACACCTTATGAAGATCGTTTTCTGGAAATGAAAACATTTACGGAAACCCGTGATGAACATAGCCCGGATCAATTGTGGATTTTGCAACATCAGGATGTACTGACTCAAGGTCAGGCAGGCAAACCGGAACATATTTTAATACCAAGCAATATTCCGGTGATTCAGACCGATCGTGGTGGTCAGGTGACCTGGCATGGTCCCGGTCAATTGGTGGCTTACTTCATGTTCGACCTGAATCGTCTGGGCTGGAATGTGCGCACGCTGGTGTCTTATGCTGAAAACCTGATGATTGAATTGCTAAAAAAATATGGCATTGATGCCTATGCCAAACCGGATGCACCTGGTGTATATGTGGCTGAACGTAAAATCGGCTCACTCGGTTTTAAAATTCGCAAAGGCCGTAGCTACCATGGTCTGTCCCTAAATCTAGATTGTGATCTGAGCGGATTCAACACCATTAACCCTTGTGGCTATGCAGGACTGGAAATGGTACGCATGAGTGACCTGCTCGAGCAACCACCCCAATTCAGCCAGTTGTGCACTGAAATTATTGAAACTTTGCGTCACAACGGGTACTTTAAGCAAGTAACTGTCGAGCAAAGATAAAGCCTTTGCATTTTACCCCCAAATAAATTAGAGTATTTACTCTAAACTAATAATATTGAGATAGGGATCATCACGTGATTGCGACTAAATCCGTAAAACCCGCTTTGCAGCTTGCCTATGTCAAACTCATGATGGATGTGATTGGCCGAGGTCTGGTCATGGCAAGTCAGGTGGATAAAGAAATCAAACAGGAAGTGGCCCATTTTCCAGAAAATTTCACTCTTTCCATGAAAGTCTTTCCGCATGGCCCGGCCTTTGTGGCGCGGGTCACTGAGGACAAACAGCTGGAACTGGTCAAAAATCTGGAAAAAGCACCTGATTTGATCATTACCTTTAAACATCTGCACCATGCCTTTTTGGTATTTTCTTTTCAGGAAAGTACCTCTCAAGCTTTTGCCAATGACCGTATGATTGCTGATGGCGATATTTCCAATGCCATTCGTCTGGTACGTTGCCTGAATAAAATGGAAGCACTGATTTTGCCGAAAATGGTGGCACAACTGGCAGTTAAAGAATATCCAAGCAATCTGAGCCTAAAAGAAAAACTAAGCGAAGCGAGCAGTATTTATCTGAAAATCGCTCAATCCTATTTGAAACGGAGTGTATAACATGGCTAAACCTTATTATGAATTTTTCTGTCCGGTCAAAGTGATTGCCGGTCATGCCGCGTTAGAACATATTCCGTTTGAACTTGCGACTTTGGGGGCCAAACGTCCGCTCATCATTACCGACAAAGGCGTCCGTGCCAACAATTTGTTGGCACCAATTGAAGCTGCATTTGAAATGGCAGATGCTGCAATTGTAGCGATTTTTGATGATGTACCACCCGACTCTAGCTTGGGTACAGTGCGCAGTGCGGCAAAGCTGTATCGCGAAAATCATTGCGACGCGATCATTGCTGTGGGCGGAGGTTCAGTCATTGATACCTCTAAGGCAACCAATATTCTGGTATCGGAAGGCGGTGATGACCTGCTGAAATATTCGGGTGCACATAACTTGCCTAAACCGCTGAAACCGTTCTTTGTGATTCCAACCACATCTGGTACAGGTTCAGAAGTGACCATGGTCGCTGTCGTGTCGGACACTGAAAAGAACGTCAAAATGCCGTTCGCCTCTTATTATCTGATGCCGCATGCTGCGATTCTGGATCCCCGCATGACCCAGACCTTGCCGCCACATTTAACCGCCATGACCGCAATGGATGCTATGACCCATGCGGTCGAAGCTTATACCTGCATGGCAGCCAATCCGATTTCGGATGCTTATGCCACCGCCGCAGTCAAAAAGATCAGTACCCACCTATTTAATGTGCTGGATAACCCTTCCGATGCACAAGGCCGTTTGGAGCTGGCACAGGCATCGACCATGGCGGGAATTGCATTTTCCAACTCGATGGTTGGCATTGTGCATTCACTGGGGCACTCATTGGGTGCAGTGGTACACCTGCCGCATGGTTTATGCATGAACTTATTCCTGCCTTATGTGCTGGAATACAACAAAGAGGTCAATGGCGATAAAATCGCAGATCTGCTCCTGCCTTTGGCGGGTGCCGATATTTATGCACAAACGCCGGCGCATCTACGTGCTGACAAAACCATTGCGACGATTCTGACCATGCGTGACCGCATTTACAGTCTGACCAAATTACCACGCACATTACGTGAAACCGGTAAGATTTCTGAAACCCAGCTCGATGAAGTGGCAGAGAAAGCCCTGAATGATGGTTCCATCATTTATAACCCGAAAGAAGCCACCCTGGAAGATTTAAAATCTATCTTAAAAAAGGCTTGGTAATTACTGAAAAATAAGCCAATATAGCCAAAATTTCAGCCTGATGTTTTTTTAAGCATCAGGCTTTTATCTTGCATAAGAAAAAATTCGATTTCTTTTTTTGAATGGCACATTTTATGCAGGACAAAAGTCAAAAAAATAGCTAGCAAAAGCCGTTCTTTTCAAGTAGATTGGCGGACTTTTATAGAAAACTGTAGGGGGGATCGTTCGTCTCAAACGATCCTTATAAATATGACTGATCCTTGATCAACGATTAAGAGGATAACGCCGTTGACTAATATCTCTGGGACTCAATCGGCAGCTAAACTGCAAAAAACGCTGGGACTCTGGCACATCATTATTATTGGTTTAGCTTATATTCAACCCATGACCTTGTTTGATACATTTGGTCTGGTATCTGAAGAAAGTAACTTCCACGTTCCCACCTCTTACATTTTTGCACTGATTGCAATTTTGTTAACCTCCTTGAGCTATGGTCATATGATTCGTCGCTACCCTTCTTCGGGTTCGGCCTATACCTATGCGCAAAAATCCATCCACCCGAACGTAGGTTTCATGGTGGGTTGGTCATCCTTGCTGGATTACCTGTTATCGCCAATGGTCAATATCATTCTGGCGGTGATTTATCTGGAAGCACTTTTCCCAGACATGAACCATTGGGTTTGGGTCATTGGTTTAACCGCCTTTATGACCGCGATTAACCTTCGTGGTGCGAGATTTGTTGCCAACTTCAACAGTATGATTGTATTCGTACAATTGGGCGTCATTGCATACTTCACCTGGATGGTTTACCAACTTCTGGAAGGTGGCGTGAATGCAGACGGCACACTGGTCGATGCAAAGTATCAACTGTGGAGTTTAGAGCCATTCTGGAATGAGTTTACTTCTGTTGCTGCCCTGATTACCGGTGCAACCTTACTGTGTTTCTCATTCACAGGTTTTGACTCTTTAAGTTCTCTTGCTGAAGAAACCAAAGATACTGAGAAAACCTTACCTAAAGCGATTTTCTTGACTGCATTGTTGGCAGGTATCATCTTCATCATTAGCACTTACTTCATGCAGATCTTCTTTCCGAATGATCCAAAAACTTACTTTGAAGATATCGCTGCAACACAGCCTGATATTTTACAAGCTGTCGGTGGCGTGGCGTTTAAAACAGTCGTACTTTACTTCGCAATTGTGACAGTAATGGCTTCTGGTATTTCAGCACATGCGGGTGTATCTCGTCTGATGTACGTGATGGGTCGTGATGGCGTGATCAACAAGAAGATCTTCGGTCATATTAGTCCGAAAAACTACACACCTTCATACAACATCCTGATCGCTGGTGCAGTGGCTTTAACTGCTGGCTTTATGGATCTTGATTTTGTGGTGTCATTGATCAGCTTTGGTGCCTTAACGGCATTCAGTTTCGTCAACTTGTCGGTGATTTCACGTTATGCATTACGTGATGGTCGTACCAAGAGTGCCAAAGAGATCATGAACTTTGTCGTGGTTCCTTTACTTGGCTTCATTTCAGTCTTTGCATTGTGGTTAGAAGTCGATGAAGCTTCGCTTAAATACGGTCTGATCTGGGCATTTGGCGGTATCTTGTACTTAGGTTATAAAACCAAAGGCTTCAAGCACCCTGCTCCTCAGCACAATGAATTTGATGAAAAATAATGTCGTTCTAATTCAAATAAAAAAGGCGCTTCATGCGCCTTTTTTATGTTTTTCATTTTTTGATTTAACTAACGTAGATAACAATCAAAACCCATCTGGGTATTAACCCGATTATTTTCATAACCTAGTTTTTCAATAAACAGACTGCGATTAGACAATAACTTTTGCTCTTCCGGACCTAAACGGGCTCTATTTTTGATAGCCAGTTGATACATTTCATCTACGACATCCTGAAAAATGTCACAGACTTCTTCACGCTTGGCTGGCTTTAATTTACGCCCCCGCCAGGTCCATTGAAAATCATCTGAATTCAGGCTCTGCCCCCATTTTTCAATACGCGCATCTAAGCGTTTTTGCATGTTAAGCAAACCCTGCTGTATTTCTGCCTGAGTAATGGGCTGAACTTCCTTTGTTGCCGATATGGCGGCTCTGTCCTCTTCCGCACTGACGGAAGCCGCAATAGTTTCAAGGCAACATGCGATGACAAGTTTTAATAGAGGCTTCAAAGCAGCACCTTTTGTTATATTTGATGAAGTTATAAACTCAAGCATACAATGAAGTGAAAAGCAGTTTATCTATTTGTTACACAAAATAAAAAAGCCACCCAAAGGCAGCTTTTAGAATCATCACAAATTTCCGCTTAAAGCGTTTTAAAACCTTGCTGACGCCAAGCTTCGTAGACAATTACTGCAGTGGCATTCGACAAGTTCAAACTTCGGGAGTTTTCTGCCATCGGTAAACGAATCCAGTGCTTTTGCGGAAACATCATACGAACATGTTCAGGCAGACCACGAGTTTCCGGACCCATTAACAAGGCCACAGGACGGTTTAAATCCGAAGTATGCGGTGTTTCAGAACCTTTGGTGGTCAATGGATAGATTGCATCCAGCCCAATGCCTTTGCTTGCCAAATCGGCCAGACAGTCTTCGATGTTTTCCCAAATCTGCATATTGGCATATTCGTGATAATCCAGACCGGCACGTTTCAGCTTTTTGTCATCCAACTCAAAACCCAGCGGCTTGACCAGATGTAACTGTGCTCCTGTATTGGCACACAGACGAATAATATTGCCTGTATTTGCAGGAATTTCAGGCTCATATAAAACAACGTGGATCACAGCTTACTCACTCAATATATTTAATTCAGACACAACATTCGCCTTGCGCTCGGGCAAAGCAGTGCTTTGCTTATCCTCTTACTTCAGGCCTAGCCTTCGCCTTGCGCTCGGGCAAAGCAGTGCTTTGCTTATCCTCTTACTTCAGGCCTAGCCTTCGTCTTGCGCTCGGGGCAAAGCAGTGCTTTGCTTATCCTCTTACTTCAGGCACAGCCTTCGTCTTGCGCTCGGACAAAGCAGTGCTTTGCTTATCCTCTTACTTCAGGCACAGCCTTCGTCTTGCGCTCGGGCAAAGCAGTGCTTTGCTTATTCTCGCTCATGCCATTGCAATTGTTCACGTAAGCGTACAACTTCACCAATAATGGTCAAAGTCGGGGCTTGAATCTGATGTTCGGACACTTTGGATGCAATATCAGCAAGCGTTCCTACTACAACTTTCTGTTCAGGCGTCGTACCTTTAGAAACCAAGGCCACTGGCATGTCGGCTCGCTGACCATGAGCGATTAATTCTGCACAGATTTTCTCCAGTCCAACCAGCCCCATATAAAGCACTAAGGTCTGGTTTTCATAGACCAACTCACTCCAAGGCAATTCTGGCGAACCTTCTTTTAAGTGCCCGGTCAGGAAACGCACACTTTGCGCATAATCACGATGGGTTAATGGAATACCGGCATAGGCTGAACATCCTGAAGCTGCGGTAATCCCTGGAACCACCTGGAAAGTAATTCCAGCAGCAAATAGCTCTTCAATCTCTTCACCGCCACGCCCGAAGATAAATGGATCACCGCCTTTCAGACGACAAACCCGCTTTCCTTCACTGGCATATTTCACCAACAAGGCATTAATTCCATCTTGCGGAACCGCATGATTGGAACGTGCCTTACCCACATAGATCTTTTCCGCATCACGACGACATAGATCCATAATTGGTGCTGAAACCAGACGATCGTAAATCACCACATCGGCTTGCTGCATCAAACGTAAGGCTTTTAAGGTCAACAATTCTGGATCACCCGGACCCGCACCGACCAAGTAGACTTCACCTTTTGGCTTTTGCCACTCTTGTAATGCTTGCTCGATCAGGCGATCTGCTTCCGCGATATTGTCGTTGAACACCTGTTCTTTTAGCGGACTGGCATATAAATCTTCCCAGAAAATACGGCGTTCATCCGGATTGACTATTTTAGCCTTAACCGCACTGCGCCATTTTCCTGAAAACTCAGCCAGCTTGCCCATTCCATGCGGAATAGTGGTTTCTAGCTGGGTACGAATCTGGCGGGATAGCACCGGTGAAGTACCGTTACTGGCTACAGAAATAACTAACGGTGAACGGTCAATAATCGCAGGAACCATAAAGCGGCAATGCGGTGGATCATCGACGCTATTGACCAGGACATTTTCCGCTTCACACAGTTCAAAGACCTGACGATTGGTTTCCGCATCGTCAGTTGCCGCAATTACCAGTCGAAATGGACGTAATGCAACTTCAGGATGAAAAGCCGCCTGCACATATTGTCCTTGGCTATTTTGCACAATTCGCAGCAGACTCTCTTCAATTTCAGGCGCAATCACATGAATGATCGCACCTGCTTTTTGAAGTAAAAGTGCTTTACGGTATGCAATATGTCCACCACCGACAATCAGACAAGGTTGCTGTTGCAACTTTAACGAGATTGGAAAAATATCCACGAACTACCTCAAAATTTTAAATCTGACTGTCTATGCAATTTTCATGCACATTTAGGGATGCTGAGATCGACAATTAGTCGATATAAGTCGCACCACACATATATGGACGTAATACTTCAGGAATCTCAATGGAGCCATCGGCACGTTGATAGTTTTCCATCACTGCAAGTAAAGTACGACCCACGGCCAGACCTGAACCATTCAAGGTATGCACAAATTCAGTTTTCTTCTGATCAGCACGGTAACGCGCTTTCATACGACGCGCCTGGAAATCCCCCATGTTTGAGCATGAAGAAATTTCACGGTAGGTATTTTGGCTTGGTACCCAGACTTCCAAGTCATAAGTCTTGGTCGCACCAAAGCCCATGTCACCACCACAAAGTAAAATTTTACGATATGGAAGTCCGAGTGCTTGCAAAATGCCTTCAGCATGGCCAGTCAATTCTTCAAGCACTTGCATCGAAGTTTCAGGTTTTACAATCTGAACCATTTCGACTTTGTCGAATTGGTGCTGACGGATCAAACCGCGGGTATCACGACCATAAGAACCTGCTTCACTACGGAAACATGGTGTATGCGCTGCATATTTCAATGGCAGACGGTCTGCATCAATAATTTCATCACGTACGAAATTCGTCACTGGCACTTCAGCAGTTGGAATCAGATAAAACTCTTTTTCGCCCTGCAGCCTAAACAGATCTTCTTCAAATTTAGGCAGCTGACCAGTCCCACGCAATGAATCTGCATTGACCAGATAAGGCACATAGGCTTCGGTATAACCATTTTGATCAGTATGCGTATTTAGCATGAACTGGGTAATGGCACGTTGTAAACGTGCTAATGAACCTTTTAGTACACTAAAACGTGAACCGGTTAATTTGGTCGCGGTTTCAAATTCCAGACCGCCCATCATTTCGCCTAGATCCGTATGATCTTTGATTTCGAAATCAAATTCACGCGGTGTACCCCATTTCAGGATTTCCACGTTATCACTTTCGTCTTTACCTTCAGGCACAGCTTCATCGGGCAAGTTTGGAATAGACAGTAATTTTTCTTCAAGCTCAGCTTGCAGTTCAGCCAGTGCTGCTTCAGCCGCTTTGATTTCATCACCAATCGCAGACATGCGTGTCATGATTTCAGATGCGTCGCCACCTGCTTTTTTAATTTGACCGACTTGTTTGGCACCGGCATTACGTTCAGCTTGCAGGGTTTCTGTCTTGGACTGAATCTCTTTACGGCGTGCTTCTAGGGACGCCCACTCTTCAACATTGAGTTGAACACCACGTTTTGCCAAGGCTACATTTACAGCCTCAATATTATTTCTGAGTAATTTCGGGTCGATCATAATCAATCTTTGCAGAAGAAAAAAACTGGCTATAGTGTAAGCTCTTAACGTCAAAAAATACAGTGACCCTGACCCTAGCTGCGTCCTATTAGCACAATATTTAGGAAGCTGTCTGCTGCAAAATGGCTAAATATTCAGGGCGAATCACTTCATTTAAATCCGCATAGGACACTTTTAATTCAGGCATTCCTGTTGCTGCGGGAGCTAGTTCTCCTGCCGGATACACCATCACCAGACCTGTTGTATCAAAATAATAGTTATCACTCAGTTTTAACTGCTGTTGTTGAATCCTTTGCGCATTCAGCCATTGAGTATTGGCTTGATACATTGCATTCAGCAGTTTCTGCTCACCGCCATTTAATAATAGTTGAGACAAGGCCAAACGCTTTCTCTGCTTTAGATCAAAATTGATATATTCCACATGTTTCAGAGAAGCATTTTTACTCCTCGCCAGATTGGAGCTTTTTAAGGAAAAAGTCGCCAAATAAGCACGCTGACCAATAAATTCTACCTTGATAAAGCGCTGATCCAGATAATGCGGCTCATCGGCTTTTTTAGGATTTTTCTGGGTGACCTTGGTGAATGCAACAGGTTCGGTATGCTGAATGCGCTCAATAAAATATTGATCAATCCAGTCAATATTACTGTCCACCGTTTGTAGATCGAAGCGTACGCAACCTTCCAGTTCACACACCACTTTGGCTGCCCCTTTCACAGGAACGGTCTTGGCTTCAATTTGCGTAATCCGATCTGCTTGCGCGAGCGTTGCCACTGAGCTGGAGTGAGGCTGACAACCCATCATACCCACAGTGAGTAACAAGACAGCGTAAATTTCAGCAGTTTTCAATAGATTAATTTTCATCCTGAGCTCCCAAAATTTTACAATTTCATTGACTCGACTTTTATTTATTCTAAGATGCTCTCATGTTTAGATATAGCTGAACCTTGTAGTCTGTCCAAAACAATCCAGATGATCGGCAATAAAAAAGCAACCTCGAAAGGTTGCTTTTTTTATCTGGTTCATATTGATGCTTATTGATCAATGATGTCCGTACCTTTTGGTGGGGTAAAGTTAAAGGTAGAGGCTGGAATACTGCTATTTACTTTTACATTGCTAAATTTGATATTGGTGGTTTGTCCCAATGAATCCTGCAAGATCATCAAGCTTGGTGCTTTGTTTGCGCCAAAGCTAATGGTCAGGCTTTCAAACACACCATCGGTATTTTTAGGATACAGCGTGTAATAGGTTTTGCCTTTATTTGGCTGAGTCACCCGGTAAGACTGCATAATCTGGCTGGTGTTTCCTGACAGCAATAACGCCGGTGTATTAGCAACCTGCTCATCTAAGCTTTGACGAACGGCTTGTTGCAAGTCAGGATCATAAATCCATACGGTTTTACCCGTGGTTGCAATGACTTGCTTCGACGGTGCGGTCGTTTCCCAATAGAATTTACCCGGACGCTCAACTTTCATCACCCCTTTAAAGGTTTGATTCATATGTTGTGCGGTCAAACCTTTTTTCTGGGTCGCTCTTGGATTGGTTACCTTGGTACTTTGTTCGAAATTTGCCGTCATGCTACGCACATGATTGAGCTGTTTGACCAGACTGGCTGTTGCCTGTTGCTCCGAAGCTGCCACAGGTGCAGCAAACACGGTTGTACTCATCACCGGTGCTAAAGTCACTGCACCCAGAGCCATAGCACAGACGGTTTTACGAAGCATATTCATAATTTCACCCTTATATTTTGCTTGATCGCAATTTATTTGATAGCTCATCTTAAACGAAAATTAAAAGCTAAAATGATAGAAAATAAGAACTTTTGTATTGTTATTAATTCGAAACTGGTTTTTTTGTTCATCATCATGAAGATTTCAGGACAATTTTTACATTATGGAATGTCGCTTAATCTGAACATTAATTTTCAGGCATAAAAAAACCCACAATAACTGTGGGCTTTTTTTCTATCTCAGCGGATTACGCGTCAACAGATACGTAGCGACGGCCAAATTGACCTTTCACTTCGAATTTTACTACGCCATCAGCAGTAGCAAATAATGTATGGTCACGACCCATACCAACGTTTTGACCAGCGTGGAATTCAGTACCACGTTGACGAACGATGATGTTACCTGCAGTTACAGTTTGACCACCGTAAACTTTAACACCTAACATCTTAGGATTCGAATCACGACCGTTCTTAGTCGAACCACCGGCTTTTTTAGTTGCCATGTCTATTTACTCCTCGTAATTAGCCTGAAATAGCTGTAATTTTCAACTCAGTGAACCATTGACGGTGACCTTGTTGTTTACGGTAGTGTTTACGACGACGCATTTTGATGATGCGGATTTTGTCGTGACGACCATGGCTAACTACTTCAGCAGTTACAGTAGCACCAGCAACAACTGGAGCACCGATTTGAATGCTTTCACCGTTAACAAGCATCAATACGTCATCAAACGTAATAGTCGCGCCAGTTTCAGCTTTCAATAATTCTACTTTAAGGGTTTCACCCTCAACTACACGGTGCTGTTTACCACCGCTTTGGATTACTGCGTACATAATGTACTCCAAACAAGCCCGTGTCGTCGTGCCGATAAAGGAATATATCGAACTTAAGACGTACGCCACTGGGGGGATATCTAAGGGCGAGGATTTTAAGGGATATTCAAAAAAACAACAAGCCATTTTACTGAAATAATAATGAGCAGGATGCGCTAATTATTTAACTATTAAATAATTTCTATCAAATCAAATACTCAAGATATATTCAGCAACAAAATAATACAGCAGAAATCCGGCTAGTTTGATTAATATACTCAGCCTGACGAATAGGGCCACGCCCCCTGACCTTTCCTGATTTTTATGGCTCGAAATATGGATCGAATCTACATAAGATCTATAAAAAGCTGATTTTTAGTGGAGTTTATGCATTTCTTAGGTTTCACTCATGTTATAAATTGTTAAACTACGCCCAGCGATTTACCAGACTAGAGGTTTTCTTTCACATGACCATCGACTTTAAGCAAGACATTCTCGCTCCTGTTGCTAACGACTTTGCTGCGATGGACACATTCATTAATGAAGGAATTACCTCAAAAGTTGCATTAGTGATGGCCGTCAGCAAACACGTAGTGGAAGCGGGTGGCAAACGTATGCGCCCGATTATGTGTCTTTTGGCCGCCAAGGCGTGTGGTGCTGAAAATTTAGAACCGCACCGTAAACTGGCTGCAATTATTGAAATGCTGCATACCGCAACACTGGTGCATGATGATGTGGTAGATGAATCCGGTCTGCGTCGCGGCCGCCCAACGGCCAATGCTAC
Organism: Acinetobacter sp. TWP2-2-3; assembly: GCF_049896445.1. GTDB lineage: Bacteria > Pseudomonadota > Gammaproteobacteria > Pseudomonadales > Moraxellaceae > Acinetobacter. Next base: position 195,404 of record NZ_JAFCUI010000002.1, on the reverse strand, counting down.
CTGGAATAACCAGACTGCGGTTTTGGTGGGTGACTTTCTGATTTCACGTGCTTTTGATTTGCTGGTCGATCTGAACAACATGGTGTTGCTCAAAGATTTTTCGACCGGTACCTGTGAAATTGCTGAAGGTGAAGTGCTGCAACTACAATCCCAGCATCAGCCGGAAACCACTGAAGCGACTTATTTGAATATTATTCATGGCAAGACCTCGCGCCTGTTTGAACTGGCAACAGAAGGTGCTGCCATTTTGTCGGACAAAAACGAATTCCGTCAGCCTTTAAAAACCTTTGCCGGACATTTCGGCAATGCTTTCCAGATTATTGATGACATTTTAGATTACACCTCCGACGCGGACACGCTCGGCAAAAATATCGGTGATGATCTCATGGAAGGCAAGCCTACCCTGCCATTGATTGCGGCACTGAAAAACACCACCGGTGAGCAACATGAAATCATCCGTCGCAGTATTGCGACTGGCGGTACGGAACATCTGGAACAGGTCATTCAAATTGTCAATGAATCTGGTGCGCTGGATTATTGCCGTCAACGTGCCACTGAAGAAACTGAAATTGCAATTGATGCCTTGCAGGCATTACCTGACTCCGAATATCGTCAGGCCCTGATTAATCTGGCCAAACTGGCCCTACACCGAATTCAGTAACTTTTAAACTCGCCTATGCATATCAATTTTCTAGATCTTTTCCAAAACATGCAGCACCAGCTTGAACAACCTCGGGCGGTGCTAGATGAAAATCTTCTGATTGAATTGGTTGAAAGAATCAGACCTGAAGACAGCAGAAATACCGAAGAGATCGAAGCGAAATTCAATGCATTTATACGGGCCTTATTACTTACCCCGAATGCGGTTGCCACGCTTCAAACCTTTACCCTGCGGATCATTAACCGCTATAAACAGACCGGTCTGTTTTCCGATACCGGCATTTTGTCTCTGGATGGATTCTGGAACCAGCTAAACCAGCGCCTTGGTGCACATGTCTTGCCGCTGATTCCTGACCATCAGCAACTCCAGGAATTATTCCGCAAGGTTTTTTATCAGCGTACCGATAAATACTGGCTGGATTATTTTGATGAAGATGACTGGCAACGTTTATTTTCAGTCCTGAATCAGGGACATTCCAATCAGCCTGAAAAAACCCGAATTAAAGACCAACTGATCAAGGCATTGACCATTTTGTCTTACCGGATCAGTGGTATTGGTCTGCACCCTGAATTTATTAATGCCCAGCCTGAACTGATGGAATATGAATCTCCCTTTCTGGTACAGAATCGTGAGATTAACGAGTTTATTCAGGAATATAAAAAGCGCTATAACACGGTCATCCTGGTCGATTCGATCACCCCACCGGATGCCTCACAAGCACTGGTGATGCTGGAACAATGTCATGATGTCGTGGCCAAGATTCGCCGTTCTACCAAGCGGACTGGCGTCAGTGTCAGCCTGACCTATATGCTGGCACTGCTAGAACAGTGTCTGGAACGGGTTGAGATTCTGCTGAATATGGTCATGGATGACGATGATCTGCGTTATCAATCCATTGGCCTATTTATGGCGGACATTACTGAAGCAATTTATAGCGAACGCAGTGTGCGGGCCCTGCTGGCCACCAATAGTGAACTTTTGGCTTTACAGGTCACTGAAAATGCCAGCAAGACCGGTGAGCATTATGTGAGTACCGACAAGCAAGGCTTTCTGGCCATGTATAAATCGGCTGCAGGTGCTGGTGCCATCATCGCGACAATGGCCACCTTAAAAGTTCTGATGACACGCCTCACCATGGCTCCGTTAATGCAGGCTTTTAGCTACAGCATGAACTATTCGCTAGGCTTTATGCTGATTCATGTCCTGCATTTTACCGTAGCGACCAAACAACCGGCGATGACTGCTGCCGCACTGGCGGCTACTGTACAGCAGCGTAAAGGCTCGAAAATGGCTCAAATTGCCGAGCTGGCCGCGCTGATTGTAAATATCATCCGCACCCAGTTTGTCGCCATTTTGGGCAATATTTCGATTGCGATTCCAGTAGCAGCATTAATTACCCTGCTGTGGGATTTTGCGCTGCATGAACCTTTAATGAATCATGCAAAGGCGGCCAAAACCTTGCATGACCTGAATCCTTTTACTTCGTTGGCAATTCCGCATGCAGCAATTGCCGGAGTATGTTTGTTCCTGTCCGGATTATTGGCCGGTTATTTTGACAATATGGCCGTTTATCGCAAAGTCGGTCCGCGCCTGAAAGCCCATGTGCGGTTATCACAGCTGATGGGGGAAGAGCGTCTTTACCGTTTTGCTGACTATATCGAACGTAATCTGGGTGCATTGGCGGGTAATTTTATTTTCGGGATCATGCTCGGCAGTATGGGCACCATTGGTTTTATTCTCGGTCTACCGTTGGATATTCGCCATATCGCATTTGCCTCTGCCAACTTTATTCAGGGCCTGATTACCATCAATGGCCCTGATATCGGCTTGATCGTAGTGTCTTTTCTGGGTGTGTTACTCATTGGCCTGACCAACTTGTTTGTCAGTTTCACTCTGACGATTATTGTAGCCTTACGCGCGCGCCGGGTGCGTTTTGAACAGTGGAAACCTTTGGCAAAACTGGTCATGACTCACTTCCTGACCCGACCTAGTGATTTCTTCTGGCCACCCAAGCAAAGCATTGAAATTGACGAAAATCATACATCGACAAAAACTCAAAACTGAGATAATTACAGTATATTTAGCAACAAATTCCTTACGAAAAAAATGTAATTCGCATAAAATACGCACACTTGAAAAAAAGTGTACTGACAAGTACACTTTGCTTTAGACAATTGGCCGATCTGCGAACGGTTAAAAGGACAAGGATTTTTGGCATGCATTACTTGTTACTTTTTGTCGGTATTTTATTTTTAATTTTCAGTGTGTTCATCCTGAATATTCCCGCTTTAAACGAGCTCGACTTGCAAGCTGTGGAATGGATGAGTCTGTATCGCACCGAGTTTTGGAATCAAATTACTCAGTCCTTATCCTTAATAGGTGGCATGCCATTTGTATTATTTTTATCCACGCTATGGTGTATTGCATTGCTGTGGTATAAAAAGTATACAAACGCAATTTTTATATGTATCGGAATTATCGGAGGAATTCTCCTAGCTTGGCTGTTGAAATTTGCAATTGCCCGACCCCGACCACCAGAATCCTTGCATCTGGTTGAAAGCTTTGGAAGTTCCTTTCCAAGTGCCCATAGTCTATATGCGGCCTGTCTGGCTTGTCTGGCAATTTACATCCATCGGCAACATTCCCGTTATACCCTCATCGTGATCGGTGCAGTGGTATGGATGCTGATGATGGGGATCTCAAGAGTTTATCTGGGCGTACATTTTCCTTCAGATGTCATATCCGGCTGGAGTATCAGTTTTATTTGGATTTCGTTGTGGTATATGGTCTGGATCAGATATTGCGCGGCTCACAAATAAGAAAATTTAGATATAAATCTAATTAGAGGTGGAATAATGATTTCTGCAAAGCTTTGGGCACCTGCCCTGACTGCTTGCGCATTGGCAACAAGTCTTGCACTTGTTGGTTGTAGCAAAGATCCTAAAGAGGGCCAGCAAGCTGGTGCTCAACAACAAATGCCACCGACTGAAGTCGGTGTTCTTGTTGCACAACCGCAAAGTGTAGAGCAGTCTGTAGAGCTCTCAGGTCGTACAACAGCATTTGAAATTTCAGACGTACGTCCACAAGCCAGTGGCGTGGTGCTTAAACGCTTGTTCACGGAAGGCAGCTATGTGCGTGAAGGTCAGGCCTTGTATGAAATCGATTCAAGTACCAACCGCACTACAGTAGACAATGCCCGTGCAGCGATTGCCCGTGCTGAAGCCAATCTGGGCGTATTGCGTGTGAAGGAAGGCCGTTACCGTCAACTGGTCGGTACCAATGCCATTTCCAAACAGGAATATGATGACATCGCGGCACAGGTCAAACTGGCTGAAGCTGATTTGAATGCCAATCGCGCAACTTTGCGTAATGCAGAAATCAACCTAGGCTATTCGACTGTACGTGCTCCGATTTCGGGCCAGACCAACCGTTCGTCTGTGACAGCGGGTGCCTTGGTGACAGCGAATCAGCCAGAGCCATTGGTAACGATTCAGCGTCTAGATCCAATCTATGTAGATATCAACCAGTCAAGTGCCGAGCTTTTACGTTTACGTCAACAGCTTAATCAAGGCAGCTTGAACAGCTCTAACAATACCAAAGTCAAGTTGAAGCTTGAAGATGGCAGTATCTACCCGGTTGAAGGCCGTCTTGCATTCTCTGATGCCAGCGTGAACCCGGAAACAGGTACCGTGACTTTACGTGCGGTATTCCCGAACAAAAATCACCTGCTTCTGCCAGGTATGTTTGCCACTGCACAAATCGTACAGGGTGAAGTACCGAATGCGTTCCTGATTCCGCAAGCAGCTTTGACCCGTACCCCAACAGGTCAGGCGATGGCGATGCTGGTCGGTGCTGACAATAAAGTGACGCCACGTCCAGTGACTACCGTTGGTTCCCAAGGCAGCAACTGGATTGTGACTGAAGGTCTGAATCCAGGCGATAAAGTGATTGTAGATGGTATTGCGAAAGTAAAACCTGAACAGCAAGTTGTACCAAAACCTTATCAACCTCAAGCTGCTGCGCCACAAGGTGCTGCACCGCAACAGCCTGCAGCGAGCGAGAAAAAGGCAGATGATGCTAAAGAGAAACCTGAACAAAAACCTGCTGCAAATGCATAAGGAGTAATGGTTCATGGCTCAATTCTTTATTCATCGCCCTATTTTTGCATGGGTGATTGCATTGGTGATTATGCTGGCGGGTATTTTAACCATCAGCAAAATGCCGATTGCACAATATCCAACCATCGCGCCACCGACCGTGACGATTTCTGCGACTTATCCGGGTGCATCTGCTGAAACTGTTGAAAATACAGTGACCCAGATCATCGAGCAGCAAATGAACGGTATGGATGGCTTGCGCTATATCTCGTCCAACAGTGCGGGTAATGGTTCTTCGTCTATTTCCTTGAACTTTGACCAGGGTGTCGATCCTGATATCGCACAGGTCCAGGTTCAAAACAAATTACAGTCTGCGACTGCCCTGTTGCCTGAAGATGTACAACGTCAGGGTGTGCGAGTGACCAAATCGGGTGCAAGCTTCTTGCAAGTTTTGGCATTCTATTCACCTGATAGCAGCCTGACTGCAGATGACATCAAAGACTATGTTAACTCGAATATTGCTGAACCTTTAAGCCGTGTGGCCGGGGTCGGTGAAGTTCAGGTCTTTGGTGGTTCTTATGCGATGCGCATCTGGCTGGATCCAGCCAAAATGGCAAGCCTGCAAGTAACGCCAAGTGATATTGCCACTGCAATCCGTACCCAAAACGCACAGGTTGCCGTAGGTCAATTGGGTGGTGCGCCTGCAGTTCAAGGACAAGTGTTAAATGCGACGGTAACGGCTCAAAGTCTGTTACAAACGCCGGAACAGTTCAGCAATATCTTCCTGAAAAATGCCACTTCTGGTGCGCAGGTTCGCTTAGGTGATGTTGCACGAGTTGAACTCGGTGCAGATAACTATCAGTTTGATTCTAAATTTAATGGCAAACCGGCTGGTGGTGTAGCAATCAAGCTTGCGACTGGCGCCAATGCCCTGGATACCGCACAAGCGGTTGAAGAACGCTTAAAACAGTTACGTCCGAACTATCCGCAAGGCATGGTCGACCAACTGGCGTTTGATACAACACCATTTATTGAACTGTCGATTAAGAGTGTAGTTAAAACTCTGATCGAAGCGATTATTCTAGTATTCCTGGTGATGTTCCTGTTCTTGCAGAACTGGCGTGCCACCATCATTCCAACCATGGCAGTTCCAGTCGTCGTATTGGGTACATTTGCCGTCATTAACATCTTTGGCTTCTCGATTAATACCCTGACCATGTTTGCCATGGTATTGGCGATTGGTCTTCTGGTCGATGACGCGATTGTTGTGGTCGAGAACGTCGAACGGGTCATGGTGGAAGAACATCTCGATCCGGTTGCTGCAACTGAAAAATCGATGAAACAGATTTCTGGCGCATTGATTGGTATTACCTCGGTGCTGTCGGCAGTATTCGTTCCAATGGCTTTCTTCGGTGGAACCACCGGGGTCATTTATCGCCAGTTCTCGATTACGCTGGTAACAGCGATGGTCTTGTCACTGGTGGTTGCCTTAACCTTTACTCCTGCCCTGTGTGCGACCCTGCTGAAACAGCATGATCCGAACAAGCCGGAAAGTAATGGTATTTTTGCGCGTTTCTTCCGCTGGTTTAATAGCAGTTTTGACAAGGTCTCTGTGAAATATCAGGGCGGCGTCAACCGCATGACCCACAGCAAGATTTTCTCAGGTGTGGTGTATGCCGTGGTACTGGGTATTATTGTGCTGTTGTTCCAGAAACTGCCTTCTTCGTTCCTACCGGATGAAGACCAGGGCGTGGTCATGACGCTGGTTCAGTTACCGCCAAATGCAACCTTGGAACGTACCGACAAAGTGATCAGCACCATGACCAACTATTTCTTGGAAAACGAGAAAGAGCATGTCGAATCCGTCTTTAGTGTGGCAGGTTTCTCCTTCACGGGTGTGGGACAAAACGCAGGTCTGGCATTTATTAAACTGAAAGACTGGTCAGAGCGTCACAGTCCGGAATCTCAAATCGGTGCCATTATTCAACGTGGTATGGCGCTGAACATGATTGTCAAAGATGCGTCTTACATCATGCCACTGCAATTACCTGCAATGCCTGAACTGGGTGTGTCGGCTGGCTTTAACTTACAGCTCAAAGCTGCAAGTGGTCAAAGTCATGATCAGCTCCTGGCAGCACGTAATACGATTCTCGGTCTAGCAGCACAAGACTCGCGTCTGGCTGGTGTACGTCCGAATGGTCAGGAAGATAATCCACAGTACCGTGTCATTGTCGATCATGCACAAGCCGGTGCATTGGGCGTGAGTGTTGCTGAAATTAACAGCACCATGGGTATTGCTTGGGGCGGTTCGTATATCAATGACTTCATTGATCGCGGTCGTGTCAAGAAAGTCTATGTTCAGGGTGAAGCTGGCTCGCGTATGATGCCTGAAGATCTGGACCAATGGTATGTGCGTAATAACCGCGGTGAAATGGTGCCATTCTCGGCGTTTGCCACAGGCGAATGGACCTACGGTTCACCACGTCTTGAGCGTTATAACGGCGTATCTTCGATGAACATTCAGGGTACACCTGCTCCGGGTATCAGTTCAGGTGATGCGATGGTGGCCATGGAAGAAATCGTGGCGAAGTTACCAGAAATGGGCTTACAAGGTTTCGATTTCGAATGGACAGGTCTGTCTTTGGAAGAGCGTGAATCTGGTGCACAGGCGCCGTTCCTGTATGCCTTGTCACTGCTGATCGTCTTCCTGTGTCTGGCAGCCCTGTATGAAAGCTGGTCGATTCCGTTCTCGGTTCTAATGGTGGTGCCATTGGGTATTGTTGGTGCATTATTACTTACCTTTGGTGGAATGGTATTGCTGCAAAACCCGAACCTGTCGAATAACATTTACTTCCAGGTGGCGATTATTGCCGTGATTGGTCTTTCTGCGAAAAACGCGATCTTGATTGTCGAGTTTGCGAAAGAATTGCAGGAACAAGGTGAAGAGTTATTTGAAGCGACCTTGCATGCGGCAAAAATGCGTTTACGTCCAATTATCATGACCACATTGGCCTTTGGTTTTGGTGTATTACCGCTTGCCCTGGCTTCAGGTGCAGGTGCAGGTAGCCAGCACTCAGTCGGTTATGGTGTACTCGGCGGCGTGATCAGCTCGACCTTGTTAGGTATCTTCTTTATCCCGGTATTCTACGTGTGGATTCGAAGTGTCTTTAAATACAAACCAAAACAACAAAATCAGGAGTATAAGTCGTAATGCAAAATGTATGGTCTATTACAGGTCGTAGCATTGCGGTATCTGCCCTTGCGCTTGCTTTGACGGCTTGTCAAAGCATGCGCAGTCCAGAGCCGGTTGCGCAGGCAGATATCCCGAGCAGCTATATCAATGCGTCTGGTACTTCTGTAGCAGAACAAGGTTATAAAAACTTTTTTGCTGATCAGCGCCTGTTACAGGTGCTGGATCTGGCATTAAACAATAACCGTGATTTGCGTATTGCTGCCCTCAATATTCAACGAGCTCAGCAACAGTATCAGATTACTGAAAACAACCAGTTACCGACGATTGGTGCCAGTGGTAGCGTATTACGCCAGGACACCATGAATTCGCAGAATCGCGGTGCAGTGACGACTTATAATGTCGGACTGGGTGTAACTGCGTATGAACTGGATTTTTGGGGACGTGTCCGCAGCTTGCGTGACAATGCGCTGGATAGTTTCCTGGCGACCCAAAGTGCTCGAGATGCGACGCAAATTGCCTTAATTGGTCAGGTGTCTCAGGCTTGGCTCAGCTACTCGTTTGCCAATGCCAATCTGACTTTGGCTGAGCAAACGCTGAAAGCTCAGCTTGAATCTTTTAATCTGAACAAAAAACGTTTTGATGTCGGGATCGACAGCGAGCTTCCAGTGCGTCAGGCGCAAATTTCGGTTGAAACAGCACGTAATGATGTTGCGAATTACCGCACTCAGGTGGCACAGGCACAAAACCTGTTAAACCTGCTGGTCGGTCAGCAAGTGCCTGCGAATTTATTACCAGCACAACGCGTGACCCGCATCACTTCCAATACTGCATTGGGTTCAGGCTTGCCAAGTGATCTATTGATCAACCGTCCAGATGTTCGTGCAGCAGAATACCGCCTGTCTGCGGCAGGTGCCAATATTGCGGCAGCACGTGCACGTCTGTTCCCGACAATTAGTTTGACCGGTTCAGCAGGTTATGCCTCTACTGATTTAGGCGACCTGTTTAAATCAGGTAGTTTTGCCTGGTCATTTGGTCCGAGTCTGGATATTCCAATTTTTGATTGGGGTACCCGTCAGGCCAATATCCGTATTTCTGAAACCGATCAGCAAATTTCCTTGTCAGATTACGAAAAGTCGATTCAGACTGCTTTCCGTGAAGTGAATGATGCCTTGGCAGTACGTCAGAATATTGGTGACCGTCTTGCAGCTCAGCGCCGTCTGGTCGAAGCAACCAACACCACCTATCGCTTGTCACAGGCACGTTTCCGCGCCGGAATTGACAGCTATCTGACTGTACTGGATGCACAGCGTGCGTCTTATGCAGCAGAACAAGGTTTGTTATTGCTTGAACAGGCCAATCTGAACAATCAGGTTGAAGTCTACAAAACCCTGGGGGGCGGCTTGAAAGTCAATACGACGGATACCTTGCTGAACACACCGTCTGTGTCTGAACAGCGCCGTGCGGCAGAACAACCAGCGCAATAAATTCCAGATAGATCAAGAAAAGCTCACTTCAGTGGGCTTTTTTTATTGCATTTTCAAGGCAGTTTTCCTATTGTCATAGACTAGCGATTTATTTAGAAAACATGCACATGTTAATTAGCAATCTGGAATCTGTACCGGGACATACCATTCGCCAGCAAATTGATGTGGTGTATGGCAGTACCGTACGCAGCAAACATGTCGGACGTGACTTACTGGCCGGCCTGAAAAATATTGTCGGTGGTGAGCTTACCGCCTATACTGAACTGCTGGAAGAATCCCGTCAGGAAGCCATGAACCGCATGATTGAAAAAGCCCGCAGCATGGGTGCCAATGCAATTGTCGGCATACGTTTCTCGACCTCTAATATTGCCCAAGGTGCTTCTGAACTCTTTGTTTATGGGACAGCCGTAGTGGTTGATCCGATCATGCCAAAATTGCCCGACCCTTTTCCGCAGGCAGATTAAAACATGGATGGTTTAATTCTCCAGATCATCATTTTTGCCATTCTGTTTAGTGTCGGTTTCGGCTTTGGTCGTTATAACGAACGTAAACATTTTCGTTATCTGGATGAACAGGAACAACGTCTGGCCTATATCCGGGTGAACAATAGCCGCTTCGTTGTGTCTGAATATTCCGGACAGATGATCAGCAGCAATGTGGTCATTTCCCATGATTATTTTAAATATGCGATTGCCAATGTGCAGAATATGCTGGGTGGCCGTCTGACCAGCTATGAAAGTGTAGTAGAACGCGCACGACGTGAAGCGATTGTACGTTTAAAACTGGAAGCCGAAAAAATTGGTGCGACTCAGATTATGGGCATTCGGCTCAGCACGACTGAACTCGGTATGCAAGGTGGCATGGTGGAAGTCTTTGCTTATGGCACTGCAATCCAACAACCCGCTCAATCCGTTTAAACATCAGTTCAGAAAAAATCTATTGAGATAATGACGCCTGCTACGCGATCCGCGCAGTCAAATGACTCAACTCGAATCAGTTCGACACCTTTAGGATGAAATGTCGTAGAGGAAATAACTCAGACCGTTGCAATCTTCTTTATTGCAAACGGTTCTGTGCTAGGATCTTGAGAAATCAGCAAAATAAATATAAATGACATGATGCAGTTTCTTCAATCTATAAAAACGGCACTTCAATCCCGTCTGTATTTCTTTATTATTTTCCCAGCAATCGTTGGATTTTATCTGGTTTTACAAGCCCTCACCCCTTTGAGCTGGTCAAGCTGCCTGTTGATCAGCTGGAATATCGCAATTTACGTTTATTTATTATTGACCATAAAAAACTCTGGCGTATTGATCATGCTCATATCCTGCAACGCGCCATGCAACAGGATGCCAGCAAATGGATCATTCTGTTTCTGGTGATCACCACCCTCATCATGTGTTTTATAGCGATTATTATTGAAATTAATCACTTACCTAAAGATACTACCATCCGAACCGGTCATTTAATCTTGTCAGTTCTGACCATTATTTCAGCCTGGTTCTTGATGCATACGATTTTTGCAATTCATTATGCACATGACTTTTATTTGGCGCTCGACAAACAGCAACAAGGTGGACTGGATTTCCCCAATACCACCAGACCGACTTATCCAGACTTTTTGTATTTTAGTTATATCATCGGGACTTCTGCGCAAACTGCAGATGTATCCATTACTTGCCAATCCATGCGAGTCTTGAATACCCTACATTTGCTTTTGGCTTACGGATTCAATACCACCATTCTGGCCATCAGCATTAACGTGACGGCAAACTTTATCAGCACTTAAGCTGGGTTTCCTGGATAGTGGCAATACACTGAAAGTGGCGATCTACCACCCAATCAACTACCACTACCCGGCGTCTACCTGACCAGTTTTGAAATTAGGTCAATCACACTATTTGATTGCTTCAAGCGGTGAGACCTTTACGCAATTCATCTTCGACGATGCTGAGTTCAATTTCACTAAATTTACGAATTTCACCTTCAGCATGCTTTTCTAGCATGCCACCCAGCAAAGGTACTTTGACTTTGACTGTCCAGTTTAACTGAAACTGGATCTGATCTTCATCTCCGGTAACTGCACGCTGACAGATGGCCTCGATCGGCAAGTTCGCACCGAGTTGTACCGTCGAAGTCATTTCATTCAGATCGCTGACATCGGTACGCTGCAAACGGAATGCATCTTTGAGTAATTTTTTTGCGATATCCGGAATATTAACATCCAGATTATAAGCGCGTTTCAGGGTATACATATGCCCCTGCTTTTCCGAAACCAGAATTTCCAAGTTTTGCGCAGGAATTCGATGGCAAACTGCCTCATGCAAACGAATATCATTGGCCAAACGCTTAAATTCATCAATAGACACGCCATTGATAATTGCTTTCACGGTGAACTGATGTGCCATGCTATTTTTTCCTTATTTTTATTACGATATTCGCCTATGCCACTCTCGGCTGATGCGAATAAAAATCAGATACAGAGATGACTCTGCAATTTATATCAACTTTATAGCGGATGTCATTATTCTTTTATCGGGAAATTCCGGCAGCCCGGTCAATGTTTGCAACATAGTTTTACTGAAAGCTGTGCCTGTCCACAGCTGATCTGTAGCTGCGCTTCGCCATAATAAATCACGGCATGAAACTCATCGGCACCATCATCTAGACCGGAAACATAGTATTCAGTTCCAGCTGGGAAAGCCTGCAGCCAGTCAGCCTTATAAAAATCCGAGACCGAATCAAACTGCAAATACTGTTCAGGCTCAGCTTGGATCTTCATCGCCAGAGCAATAAACTTCTGTAATTGTGCTTGATGAAAATCAATGATCATAGTATTTCTGCCTTTTTAGTCCGGATCATTGCTCGCCAGACTTCGTACATTTTAAATGACTATTTCGAGGATACGACTCGCGAGTTTTGAGGTTTTTCTAGCGCAAGATTATGGCTTAAAGGAGATAAATTATATGGGCTATTTCCGCCAAGAGGCAGAAAAAATCTGAGCTAAGGCATGAGATACCTTTTCTGAATTGTAATGGCTTAAGTACGTAGCCTAAGATCTTCAGTCGTAGAAAATGACTGAAAGTGGTGTTCTAAGCACAGTCAGAATGCAAAAGTTCCCTGCGGATTTCCTGCCGGTGCTCTTCTCCAAAACGGTCGACATGTGCATAGAATACGCCATAGCGACCGACATAATATTCCAGTGACTGATCATAAAAATTCCAGAAAATAGACCATTCGCCTAAGTCCATCTGACGAATCTGGGTGCCACTGTGCATCGGCATTTTTTGTAATAGTTCTTGCTGTAACTGTTCGGCCTGTGCCCGATTCTCAATATGCACCTGCCGTTGAAAGAATAGCTGTGCCACATCGTCAAACAGTTCCAGTTCATAAGCATCCACCAGATGTACTTGCTGCTCTTGCTCGATGACCTCTTGCTCTGTCATGCTGGAAATCTGTGCCGGTTTTTCTGGACGCTGACGCGCCAGATGGCGCTGAGCTTTATAGATCTTTCTGCCGACGATCCAGGCAGCATTCAACATGAATAAAACACATAACAGGAGCAGTAATTTCAGCATGGTGGATGATCTCATGTGACTAATTTTATTTTTATGGTTATAGGATCAAGATTCATTTGAATAGTCCCTTTTGACCCAGCATACGTCTATTTTTTATACAGTGCAAACTTGAGGCTTATTTTTACTATTTATCTTCTCTGCTTGCTCATTTTACCCAGATTCGAACTTCGATTTATTTAAAAATTGATTTACTTTGATTTTTTATTTTTAACTCCCTAATGAGATTCAAGAACTTGAGATAAACAAACAGGACAAATCAGCAACAGAACCAATCTTCACATTGATAAATCACAGTAAAGATTCTCAAAAAACTACAATATTGTTCTGTTTTTTACCCTCTTCTTTTTTATCCAATAAACCTTCCCTATAAATGTTCGAGAAAATGAATAATATTATGATTCGTGAAGGGAAGGTCGAAGATATACCTCAAATTATTCAGGTCATTCATGACAGCATTCAGTCCTGTGTACTGGATCATCAGCGTGAAGAAAGCAAAATTCAAACCTGGCTAGAAAAATTTGATCATGCCAGCCTGATTGTCGATATGCTGTATAACGATTGCTGGGTTTATCTCATCTATGACAAGGTCGTCGGGTTCTTATTGGTCAGTGATACTGGAGAAATCCGGATGCATTATGTGGCCCAACACTGCCAAAGACTGGGATTTGGCACCGAGTTATTTCAACAAATGCATCGCGCTTTATTAAAGAAAAAAATTCATCAGATTGAAATACAGTCTACTCAAACTGCGTTAAGTTATTATCAACACTGCGGCTTTCATCCCCATTCTGCCGAGCCAGAAGATGAATCGCGTTATCTGTATAAATATGTTTTTTAATCGGCCTCTTTTTCAATTTTCAACTGATCACGTCCTGCCTGTTTGGCGGCGTAGAGCTGCACATCTGCCGCTTTCATCAATTCATGAATATCTGCATAGCCATGTTTTTGTTCAACCCAGGCCGCGCCCATACTAACCGTAACATAATCTTTTTCATCTGGCCGATTCAGATGTTGCATACGCTGTTCCCGAATCTGGTTTAACACATTTTCCAGATTTTTAAGGGCAGTTTGAACCGGCATTCCAGTGAGCAGAATCGCAAACTCTTCACCACCATAACGTGCCAGATAGCCAGACGGTGGCAAAGTGCCTTGAATAATCCTGACCAGATTTTTCAGGATTTCATCGCCTTTTAAGTGGCCATAGTAGTCATTATAGTTTTTAAAAAAATCGACATCGAGCATGGCAAAAATTAAGGTATGTTGCGGCTGTTGCCGGGTCTGTAAAAATTGCTGCTGGATTTCATGATTTAAGGCACGCCGGTTAAAAGCTCCGGTTAGCGCATCAATATTCATTTGCTGTTCCAGTTTGGCATTCACTTCACGCAGCTGCTGAGTGCGTTCTTTGACTTTTTGATCGAGTGAATCGTTGAGCGCGATCAGGTTCAGGTTTAGCTGTTCAGTCTCATAAGTTTGATGTGCATAATGTCTGGACTGCTGAAACATAATTAGTAAGGCATAGATACTGGTTGAGATAAAGAACAGATGCGTGGTTTTAATTACATTGATCAGCAACAGATAATCATTCAAAAAGGTGACACAAAGGAAAATAATCGCAATCAGATTTAAACGCGAATAATGCTCTTTATAACGTAAGGTCTGATAAAAGCCGTAAATAAAATTACCGATGATGACCAAGGCAAAAATCGCACTAAATAGGGCTACTCGTTCAAATATCTCAGGAGGTGAAAATAGGGTAAAAATAATGTTAAAAACCAGTAATGCCACAGCGATATAATAAATCACCGGATTTAAATAGCGCCGGTTAAACAGATGCATATAGCTGAGAAAAAAGAAGGCAGCAATAAAAGTAAACAGATACTCTAAGCGGGTTCCCCACAGCCAATTAATATTGGTAAATACCGAATAGGCATAAGGTGCAGAAAACAGATTATGCAGGGCCAAAAAGACAATAAACCAGCCAAAAACAAAGATACTTTTACTGTTACGTTCTCGTGATCCCCGGAATACCGAAAATAGAATGGTAAACACCCCCACCCCAAGTACCGCCCCGCACACCATGGCAATACTCATCATGAGCTGCTGGAATTGGCGATTGATGGTAGCTGCAACGCCGATCTGCATTGGTCGTTCGAGACCGCCATGCAAGTGGGTATAATTGGAAGCCTGAATACTTAAAGTAATATATTCAGTGTCTGGAACAAAATAGCCAATACGCGGTGCTTTCTCAGTCACCTGTTTGTCAGGTGTGGTACTGATTTCCCCGAGACGGACAATAAACTGTCCATTGACATATACCCGATAGGCGCCGTATTGGGTTGGAATCCGAATCGCGATGCGTCGCCCGAGAAATTCTTTCGGAATTTTAAAATAACCAATAAAGGTACCGTAGCCAGAGTTTGAACCCGCTAGAGTTTTAAAAGAGGCTGGCAATTCAACTGTTTTTGACTGGAGTACGGGGCTGGGCTGAACAATAAACTGACTCGGATAAAACAGCCATTTTCCCTGCAAGGCACTAGTGCTATGTTCGGTAAAATGAACTTCAGTAATATGGTCGTGAGATTGCTGCTGAAATGACGGCGAAGGGAGTTCATCCTGAGCGATTGCTGAACTTATGATGCAAGTCATCCAGCTCAAGGCACAGACAAATACGAAGAAACAGACATTCCTTATCGAGTTATGCAAATACGTTCTATCTCAAGATAATTCTTTATTATTCTTATAATTTACAAGGAATATTTTTGATTTCAAATCTTTTTAGATGTTTTTTGTAGCTTATCCGGCACAGCCTATTTTGAAGCAACTGCACCGAAACCAGCGTATATCTTTGAATAAAAAATATAACTTATATTCAGCAAGTTAAATCATTTTAATCACGTGTTTTTACATCAAACAGTTCAATTTCAAAAATCAGGTTGGAATTGGCTGGAATGACTTTACCCATTTTACGTTCGCCATAGGCCAAATGTGCAGGCACCATCAGTTTACGCTTACCGCCAACTTTCATTCCCAGAATCCCCTGATCCCAACCTTTAATCACACGACCGGTACCAATGACAGTTTCAAAATAATTACCACGGTCAATAGAAGAATCAAACTTGGTTCCATCTTCCAGCCAGCCAGTATAGTGCGTGGTAATTAAGGCACCTTTTACCGCTTCTTTACCTTCGCCTACTTTTAAATCAATAATTTCAAGTTCGTTGATCATGGTTATTTACCTGAGAGGGGCATAAAATTCAAAGCTCAGTATAAACCGGATTGCTCTGTTTTTTTAAGTCTGGGCCATTGATGGGTTAAAAGCTGAGTTCCTGAATATTCTTGTCATTGAGTAAATGCTGGGTTAATTCTTGATGATTCTTGGCCGATCCCATCAGAATCCAGCGTCCGACAATCTGTTGATCAATTTTTTTTTGTGAGGAATGCACCACTTTTAACTGATAACGTTTAAATAACATTTCGTAGTGATCGGAATCATTCTGATCGAATGGGCAGACGATTTCATAGCTGCGTTCCTGATTCAGAGATTCAATGCCGCGCTGGACATACATCAATAGAACCAGCACCGCCATGACAATAAAAGTAGCCCAAATACTTAAGAGTTCATAGCCTGCACCGACCGCCATGCCGAGTGCTGCCGTCATCCAGATCGTGGTTGCGGTGGTAATTCCAGAAATACGGTTATCATCTTTCAGGATAACACCGGCACCCAGAAAACCCAGTCCAGTCAAGACATTAGCGGCCAGCCGGTCAGGATTGGCCACGCCTATTTTCAGAGAGATAATGGTAAATAAACAGGAACTCAGACTGACCATAATCATGGTACGCAGTCCGGCAGATTTACTATGATACTCACGCTCTGCACCAATAATTGCGCCGATCGCGACAGCCAGCAGTAAATCATAAAGTTCATGGTACATGGTGCAGCCCTGCGTATTCTTATCCCTCAGATATACGCAATTTGAGCTACAGGATACAAGTCCAGACTTGCATCCTTATTTGGCCTTATTGTAACTGTTCCCACTCCACCAGCACCTGGCCCTGATCACCGATCAAGGTCCATTCACCATCCATCACATTGAGCTGTAACTGCATGGTGCGTTCGCATAATTGTGGCAATGCGTCGGTGGTTGCGGTAGATAACTTCCACACTTCCACATTTTTTAAGGTTTTTAATTTGCTGCTGCGCTTATACCATTCATCCACCGCAGAACCATAGGTGACAACTGCGACCTGCTTGCAACGCGCACTGGCCTTTTTGACTTTATCTTCATCCGGGCTACCGACTTCAATCCATTTGACCAGTTGACCGGTCAGATCTTTTTCCCAGAGTGCCGGTTCATCGGTTTCAAACAGATCCTTGGTAAATTCCAGTGCTTCATCGGCATAGCGTGCATAGGCCAGAATACGCACCATCAAGCGTTCAATGGTTTCTGAAGGATGCAGCGCCATCGTCAGCTGATAGTCTGCATAACGATGCGTATCCATATCCGCAATATTCAAATCAACCTTATAAATCGTCGCTTTTAACGCCATCACATAATCCTCAAATTTGGCGCCTAGCATATAAGATTTAGCGCTATTTTGCTGAACAGATTTAGGCCAATAATTCATTCAGCGCACTAGAAACAGTACCGTTATTTTTCTGGATCGATACGACATTGCATCAGGGCAGTTTCAAATGCCAGCCAATCGCGTGACTGTTGATAAATCACTTCCACCCGGTTATCAATGCCTTCATCTGCCGACTGATAATTAAACTGCTCCGGATTAAAATTAAAGCTTTTCCAGCCTTGGTCGGTATGAAAAATTCCCTTTATTCTGAGCCAGTCTTTTTGTTCACAGAGCAGATCCAGCAGATCATAAAAATTAAATTGCCAGCGTTTTGGCAATTTCCAGCCAGCGACCTGGTAACCCTGCGCGCTTTCTACATAATGATAAGGCATCTGCTGAATCACTACGGGCGTATCCGCTGAACGGGGGGTCTGTTGCTGTTTTAACAAAGGCTGAATCTGACGGGCAGAACCCCGATATTCCTGCTTGATCTGTTCAATATCGAGTTGTCCATGCTCGGTGAACAGCCACTGTTGGGCATAAGGTTGATATTCTGCCTGAAGCTGCGTGAGCGCTGCGTGATCTGCGGCTGTCATCAAGTCAGTATGTGAAATCACCACAATATGCGCTGCCTTGAGCTGGTCTGCATACAGGTTTTGCTGGGTCCAGTCCCGGTCATGCAAACGCGACCCATCCACCACGGTGACTAAAGCCTGCATGTTCAAATGGCTATGCCAGTGCGGTTCGGTCAGCTGTTCCAGTAATTGTCCCGGGTGCCCCAGCCCGGTAGGTTCGATAAACAGGCGATCCGGTTTCACTTCTGACAGCAGGCGCGACAAGGCGATCTGCATCGGCAATTGACTACTGCAACATAGACAACCACCCAACAGCTCTTTGACCGCATAACCCTGATCTTGTGGCAATAACTGCTGGTCTACGCCAATCTGGCCAAATTCATTCATCAGCACCGCCCAGATTTCCTGTTCCGGTTTTTGCTGCAGTAAATGTTTGAGTAGTGTGGTTTTACCTGCACCCAAAAATCCGGAAATGATATGGACAGGAATAGCCTGCGACGCTGACAGAATTTTCAAAATCGACTCTCAAGAGATTGAATAGAAATAGCAATACTCTGCATTATAAAGCACAGTGTGACTTTAAAATGCGTGTTCTTCGCAAACACGGCGTGAAAATCACAGAGATAAAAATTAATGGAATGATCCCAAATTACCAATTTTCTATGTTAACTTTTATTTCAAATTGGATTCTTGAAATATTCACACACACTTTCATTAAATAAAACTCCGCATAATTAACAGAAATAAAACAACTTTCTCAGTTTTGTATCTGCTGGGTTATTCCCTGCGTGTCGCTTTTGTTAATTGATTTGCTCAGTAAAATTTCAGTGCTTAGGATGGGCATCTGTCGAATTGATGTGATGGTCAGCTCGGCAGATTACATGACATGAATAAAAGGATGCCAAAAATGAAATATGCACAAATCTTACTTGCCACTACGCTTACTGCTGCTGCAGCCACCAGTTTTGCTGATAGTAAAACTACAGATGCGAAAACCACCACTGCAGAAGAAAAAGTGATTGTGACTACCCAGGAATTACCTGAATCGAATGCTCCTGTTGCAGGCGCATCTGCAGAGCAGCCTGCTGCCTCTGAAGCTGCTGCGGAAACTACGACACCTGCAAAACCTGCTGCACGTTAAGTGATTGAACAACTCGTTTAATCCTTCAATGAAGATATCAGGGACAGTAATTCTCCAGTAGGCTTTGTCCTATACTGCCCCCGATATTATTCTATGCTGAATCATGCTTGATGCTGGTTCAGCATTTTTATTGCATAAAATCTATTTATCACCATACTCAAAACTGATCATAGAATTAATACAGGCTATCAAATTTTTATTATTTTTATAATTAAAATCAATTATTTATTTAAAAACCACCTATTTCAATCCAATATTATCCATATACTTAAGCTACTATCGCCTAACTTGTTTCTGGCTTCTAACTGTCCCTTAATAGCATCAAATGCAAGTCGATTGAGTGGACATTCGCTATGAGCAATACTAATTACACTACTGAAGTGGCAATCCTTGGCGCCGGCCCTGTAGGCTTAACCATTGCCAACTATCTAAGCAAGCAAGGCGTAGCTGTCACGATTGTCGAGCAACTGGATAGTTTGATTGATTATCCACGTGCGATTGGAATCGATGATGAATCCTTACGTACCATTCAATCTTTGGGTTTAGTCGATCAAGTCTTACCGCATACCACTCCGAATCATGCGATGCGCTTCTTGACGCCTAAAGGTCGCTGTTTTGCAGATATTCAGCCTTTAACACGTGAGTTTGGTTTCTCGCGCCGTAATGCCTTTATTCAGCCACAAGTCGATAACGTTCTGCTGCAAGGCTTAAAGCAATATAAAAACACCCAAGTGCTATTTTCTCGTCAATTGACCCAGTTTAGTCAAGATGCTGACGGCGTAACACTCAATCTGCAAAATAAAGAGGGCGATGCAGAAACCATCCGCGCTCAATATCTGATTGCCTGTGATGGCGGTAATTCTTATGTGCGCCGCAACCTGGGCATTGCCTTTGAAGGTGAAACCGCACCGAATCAATGGATCGTGATCGATCTTGAAAACGACCCGCTTGCTACACCGCATATCTACCTATGTTGTGATCCGGTACGTCCTTATGTATCGGCCGCCTTGCCACATGGTATCCGCCGTTTTGAATTTATGGTCATGCCGGGTGAAACGCAGGAAGAACTGAGCAAACCGGAAAATATTGCCAAACTTCTTTCTAAGGTTTTACCAAGCACGGATGGTATCGAAGTGATCCGTCAGCGTGTCTATACTCATAATGCCCGTATTGCGGACAAGTTCCGTGTCGACCGTATTTTGCTTGCCGGTGACGCTGCGCACATCATGCCGGTATGGCAAGGTCAGGGTTATAACAGCGGTATGCGTGATGCCTTTAACCTGGCCTGGAAAATGGCACTGGTTATTCAAGGTAAAGCTGGCCCAGCACTTTTAGATTCTTATCAGATCGAACGTAAAGACCATGCCAAGGCGATGATTGATCTGTCGGTGATGGCAGGTCATGTACTGGCACCACCGAAAAAATGGCAAGGTTTTGTTCGTGATGGTATTGCCTATGCCCTGAACTACATCAAGCCGATCAAACAGTATCTGCTGGAAATGCGCTTTAAACCAATGCCGAAATATCATGACGGTGCACTTTTGAGTAATGGAGCCAAGAACTCTCCGGTCGGCAAGATGTTTATCCAGCCTCAAGTTCAACTGGCTTCGGGTGAAACCGTGTTACTGGATGAAGTGATCGGCAATGATTTTGCGATTATTGCCTGGGGTGTTGATCCGAAATGGGGTCTCAGCCCGGAGACGTTGCAACAGTGGAAATCGCTCGGTGTGAAATTCATTCAGGTAATTCCGGCGGTGCAATTGCAAAATAGCCAGCGCAAAGAGTATGAAGATGTTATTACCATTGGTGATATCGGCACAGATATCCGCTCGTGGTTTGGTAACACGTCTGATTCAGTTGTAATCTTGCGTCCTGACCGTTTCGTGGCTGCGCTGGCCATTCCTCAATCGATGGAAAGCACCAGCCAGCAACTGTTTAAAAAGCTTTACCTGAAATAATATTGGTCACCTTTCACCACGCTTCGGCGTGGTTTTTTTATTATTTTTAGATATCCCGGACAATATATAGACCGAGGAATTAGACTCGGTATTCCTGAAACCACGGAATATCTTTCAAGGAATCACGGCGAGCCATCTGCTGCAGGAAGGGCCTGAACTTATCAAATTTCGGTAAAATTTTCGCAGAGATCGCAAAGATCAAACAGTAAGCCACATAGAGATCCGCCGCCGAGACTTTTTCACCCAACAGATAAGGACTGGCCTGCCCGATACCCTGTTTCAGAAAATCAAATACGGCTGCTTCATTCCCAAAACTTAAACTTCTTCGGTTCTTTTCAATATTTTCTGGCGGTACCTGCAAATTTTTTATATCGATATATTCGGTGAAGGGCCCATGACAGAAAAATATCCATTTCAAATACGCTCCACGCTTCGGATCATCCAAAGTAGGTGCCAATCCTTTGTCACGATATTTATCTGCCAGATAGATAAAAATGGCGGCCATTTCTGAAATGACGACCTCCTGATCTACCAGACAGGGAACTTTTCCCATCGGATTGATCTGTGTATACGCCTGCTGATGCATATGCTCATAGGCAACTTCTATCTGCTTAATCTGGTCTTCAATCTGCAATTCTTTCAGCAAAGGCAATAAGGTCAGGCCACGTGATTGCGGATTGTTATAGAGCTTCATCATCCTGCTTCAACCAGTTTTTTATTATTAGATGTTCAGTATAAAGCGATTTAGTCTCCCCATTTAAAAGGATGTGCTACAGATCATTTCTGTCGCACGGCTTTTTAGATGGGCAGATTGAAGGTTTAAATATTAAAAAAGATCCACACAAAACTTTTCTTTTAATACTTTCAAAATCAGATCAATCACCACATGTTTTTGATCCTTGCGATAATTGGCATACAGTCCAATCATCGGTAAGGGTTCTAGGGTCTTTTTCACCACAATATTATCGCCGAGCAATGGAATCACATAGGCTGGCACCAGACTCCAGCCCACGCCCATTCCCACCAGATTGACATTGAGCAGAATATTGGTGGAATACTGCACCACATTCACTTTTAATTTGGACTGTTTAAAAAAATCCTGAATCAGCTTATGCAGTTGCGGTGAGGACTGCTCACCACTAATCACAAAGTCCTGATTTTCAAAACTCTTGATACTGACATAGGACAAGGCCGCAGCCGGGGAATCTCTCGGCACAATCAGGGTTAAAGGCTCATCAAAAATGCGAATCGAATCAAATTCACTCAACTGCCCCGGATAACGGGTAAAGGCAATGTCAATCTGTCCATTTCTTAAGGCACTAAACTGTTCTGCATCGGTCAGACTGTGAAACTGAGCTTTCAGTTCAGGAAAATGCGCGCGGATATTCAGCATGATATAAGGAAAGACTTTCATTTCCGCGACCGGGACAAAACCGATATTCAGCTGGTCCTGCTGTGCATTGGCGATCTGTCTGGCAGTCTGAATGGCGCGCTCTGCATGCTCAAGACTCAATAAAGCTTCTTTTAAAAATGCCTGACCGGCTTCAGTGAGCCCGACCTTACGGTTATTCCGCTCCAGCAACTGTACGCCAACCTCACGTTCCAGATCCTTGATTTGCTGGCTCAGTGATGGCTGTACCGTATTTAATTTTTCCGCGGCACGGGTAAAGTTCAGTTCCTGCGCCACTGTAACGAAATAACGTAAATGTCTTAATTCCATTTTATAACTCCAAACTTGCCGGGCGCTTATTTTTGCTTTTTGGCAACATACTGACGATAAACCAATATCGTCACAATGACGAGTACAGCACTCAAAACATAGGTGGTTTCAAAGCCCCAATAGGCAATCAATACTCCCATTGCCACGGAACCGATCGCTAAACCCAGATCAAACAGGGTAAAGAAGGTTGAAATCGCATGTCCCATACGCTGTTTGTCGACCGACTGAATGGCCAAGGTCTGCAAACATGGGAACATTGAACCATAACCGATGCCAATAAACACCGCTGACAACCATAATATCCATTGATTGGAAATCAGGCTGACAATCACCAGACCAATGGCAAAGAAAATAAAGGAAGGATAAATAACCGCACTGGGTCCCTTACGGTCATAAATCTTTCCAATCCAAGGTCTGACCAGCAACATGGACGCTGCAAAGACAATAAAGAATACGCTGGTATAGGCTAAAAGCTGCTTGGTTTCACTAAATGCAATAATAAAACTCATGATGCCCGAGTAGGCAAAAGCGGTTAGTAAAGCCACAAAACTTACCGCCAGAACTTTGACTTCCAGAATATCCTGCAAGCTCAAGCTAGTTTTTTCTGTGCTTATAGCTTCAGGTTTTGGTAACTCTGTGATTTTGAGCATCCAACAGAAAATGAGCCCCAAAGAAATGATAACAGCAAGAATGCCAAATAAGACTTTGAAGCTGGTGAACTGAATTACGGTCAATGCCAGCAAGGGCCCAAAAACCACACCCAGATTGGTCGACATGACAAAATAACCCATGCCCTCGCCTTTGCGCTGTTCAGGAATAAATTCATTGGCGACAGGTACTGCCACCGTGGTCAAAATACTGAACCAGATGCCATGTAAAAAACGCACCAGCAACAGCGACCACATGCTATCCACCAGCAAATAACTAAAGGCAAATAAGGCAAAAATCACACCTGCGCCGCGCATCGAGATTTTCTTGCCGAGCTTTTCGATGATCATGCCGGAAAATGGCCGAATCGCAATCGAAGAGGCCAAAAATAGCGTCAGCGCCAACCCAGCTTCTTTTACCGAACCGCCCAGATCTTTCATGATGTAAATCGGCAAGATGGTCAGTAAGGCAAAGTAATAAACGAACAGGAAAAAATTATTGAATAAGCACAAGATAAATGAGCGATTCCATAACCGCTCAGCGCTAACTGACATAATCACCAACTTTTAAAATTTGTAGGGAAATAGCACAAACTCAGGCTTGAATAGCGACAGGATACAAGGCCAACTCGACCAGATTCTGGATATAGTGTTCATCTGGAATCCGGTTGAAAAAAATGATCTGGTAATGAATCGGGCCGTATAAGGTATCCAGCATCAAATCAAAAGGATAATCCGCGCGGATTTCTCCCCGTTCAATCGCTTGCTGAATCAGTTGATGAGTCTGTTGCCGACGTGGCAAGAGATATTGCTGAAAGAACTCACCTGCCAGTTCACGGTGATTGGCAATCACCACCAGCAAAGCCCGCCCCACCGGATGATTCAGTGCCTGAGATAAAGAACCAAGTTGTTGAATAAGATTACTTTTCAGGCTTTTAGAGGCATCCAGCTCAAATACCGAAGCTGTATGCTGTTTGAAAGTGTCCAGCACCAGTTCCGATTTATGTTTCCACCATCGATAAATCGTGGACTTGCCTACGCCGGCACGTGCCGCTACATCTTCAATCGTCAGCTGATGATATTCACATTCTGCCAGCGCATCTGCGACCGCCTGTAAAATGCACTGCTGTCGTCGGGAACTTTTTTCGTCACTGCTCATATTTTTCTACTTAACTTTTAAGATCTAAAAATCGAAACGATACGTATCGTTTTATATTAGGGTAAAAAATAACAAAGCTCCAGTGAAAAACTGAAATTGATGCAAAAAAAAGACCTTCATATGAAGGTCTTTTCTCAATCACGATTTAAATTAACTCTGTGCAGTCTTTTTATAAATGCTGCATGAAGGATGATGATTTTCTTGCAAACGCGCGACTTTACGCTGTTCTGCTGCTTCAAAACGGCAACGTTTCCAGTCATTGTCCAGGTTCAAAGCTGGAATCTGTTTTGGTTTACCATTTTCATCCACCGCAACCATGGTGAAATAGCAGCTATTGGTATGACGTACCGTTCTCTTTTGAATATTCTGAGCTTCTACACGAATCCCGATTTCCATCGAGGTACGGCCAACATGATTCACACTGGCCAGAAATGTAACCAATTCACCGACGTGAATTGGCTCTTTAAAATTCACCTTGTCTACAGATAAGGTCACGACATAACTACCCGAATAGCGACTTGCACATGCATACGCCACCTGATCCAATAATTTCAGAATGGTTCCACCATGAACATTTCCTGAAAAATTTGCCATATCTGGCGTCATGAGAACTGACATCGTTAACTCTGACTGGTCATCCGACACTGCTGCAATTTGATCTAAAGGGGCCATCGTTTTCTTTGAACTCTTTGAATGACAAGGTTATCGTTTATTATTATAGCGTTTTTAGCATGAATAAAATGTTCAATTCGGCAAATGAAGCATCACAATTATTGATATAGAAAATGTATTCATACAGAAAAAAATATATTTAATTGCTTAAAATCTCAGTTAGAAAGTTAAGTGCCAATAAATCAACACTTATTTATCTGGGGCTAATCACACAGCAACTGAGAATTTTTCACTGTTTTAAGCTTTGAACAAAAATAATTCAGGAAAATAGAAAGACTCTGCGTGATTTAAAGCATCACTGGCCTGAGCATTTCCTGTGCCACGTTCTGATAACTTAAAATTTGTTGACCATCCAAGGTCGTTTCAACGGTAAAAGAACCATCCTGATGGCGTGCGGTCACTGTAAAAATATAGTGTTCGAATTGTGCCAGTTTGACCTGCTGTCCAATTTTAATATGCATCATGCTATCTACATCTGTGCAGTGATCTTTTCAAACTGCATTCTGGCATGAACACGGATGCTTTTGAATATTTGATCAACTTAAGTATACGTATAATAATATTAAAATTTTAATTTAGGACGAATAAGGCTTATTATTTAAAACAATATACTTATAATTCAATTTGTTATGTTTAAAATTAATTTTATCTTTTGAGATAATTCCGACTGACTGATACACATAGGCAATCATCTTATCTTTTATAACAATCAGTTAAGCGTTACAGCCGATGATCTTTCATTCTCTTGATTGGATATCCCTATACCGCGGTTGTGCGATATAGGGATAAACAGAAATTTCAAAAAAAAGATTTATTGAGCTTGATGTTCATGTACCACAAACTGTGGAATCCGATGTCCTTGAGCATAATCATGTTTTTGGTAGGCTTGTGAAATTTCCATCAACTTTAACTGGGTCGCCTCGGCACCGGCCTGCATGGTGAGTTCCCTGCCACGGACATCAAAGATATGGCCTTTTTCGCGTAAATCCGGCTGAATCACCACATCTGCATGCTTTAATTCTTCATGCGCCAGATGTTGCTGCATAATATTGATATTCTGGTTAAACAGTCCCCAGACATTGCTGGTTTCCGTGTGAATGGGTTGTGCCAGAATATCTACCGCAATCACAATGTCGGCTCCCAACTCACGTGCCACATCGACCGGCACCGGACTGACTAGACCACCATCTACATATTCTTTACCTTGAATGATGGTCGGAATGAACATACTCGGAATCGAGACTGAAGCACGTACCGCCTGTCCGGTATTGCCATAGTTAAAGACGACTTTCTTGCCTTCTTTCAGCGCGGTTGCTACCACAAACATCGGGATTTTCATGGCTTCAAGCGGGGTTTGATCGACTTGCAAGTTGACATAGTCCTCAACTTTCTTGCCATCAAAAAAACCTTTTCTGGCCAGCTTGATATCACGGACATCATTCGGTCGCATGTTGAGGGCAATATTACGCAGTTCAATCGCCGGTTTGCCACTTGCATAAATGGATCCCACAATACTGCCCGCACTGGTTCCGACAATAAAATCTGGTTGAATACCCGCCTGTTCCAGTACTTCCAACGCACCAATATGCGCATAGCCACGCGCACCGCCACTGCCCAGAACTAAAGCAACTACCGGACGTTGCTGGGTTTGCTTGATCTTTTGAAAATCAATTTGATTCGGACGTGCCTGAGCTTCTCCGCGTTGTGCAGCAGGTTGTAGATGACTAGTCGCCGCTTGGGCTGTCATTGGGGTCGTTTGGCAAGCACTTAGGCCAAATGTACCCAGTATCACCATACTCAACACATATTTCTGCATGCAGAGAATGTCCTCATTAATCTAAAGCAGCATAGTGTATAAACACATGCATAAATAGTCTGTAGAATTTCGTAAAACTGTCATACAGTTCAGCTACTTTATCTTCATTTTTCCCATAACTGTATGCCTTCAATCTCACTGTACCGGATTTTCCTGATTTTCCTGCAACTGGGCTGCATTTCATTTGGTGGTCCAGCGGCGCATCTGGTGTTTTTTCACCGAAAATTTGTGACCCAACTGCAATGGTTGAATGACACCCAGTACAGTCAACTGGTCGCTTTGGCGCAACTTTTACCCGGGCCGAGCAGCAGTCAGGTGGGGCTGTCGATCGGTTATCTGCAACGGGGCTATACTGGTGCCGTGATCGCATGGTTGGGTTTTACCCTGCCCTCAATGATTCTGATGACCTTGGTGGCGTTATTGGGTCAAAGCTATTTTCATATTTTAAACTCAAACAGCTTTCATACCATCCAGTTAATTGTATTTTCTGTAATCGCCTGGGCATTCTGGCAAATGCTGAGAAGCTTCTGTAAAACGGTTTGGCAATACGCTGTCTTAATCCTCTCTGTCGCATTACTGATAGTCGTTTCAGTAAGTTTTAACCAGATTCTGGTGATTATACTGGGCGCAATCTGTGGACTCTTGGCTGGATATTTTTCCCAATCAGATTCGAAACCCAAAGAAATTAACAAAACGGCAATCAGCTCGCCTTATATTCGATCTGCCGCTGCACCTTATTGGTTACTGGCATTTATCCTGCCATTTTTGCTGCTGCCCTTAGCTGGAAAATTATGGGGTGAATCGGAGCTGCAATTTTTTTCCAATTTTTATCAGACTGGCTCGCTGGTGTTTGGTGGCGGTCATGTGATTTTGCCTTTGTTACATCAGGACTTTGTCACGACTGGTTTAGTGAGTGCACAATCTTTTGATCTTGGCTATGCATTTGCCCAGCTTATGCCGGGGCCTTTATTCAGTTTTGCCAGTTATATTGGTGCTTTGCAGCCTTGGACGCCCTATGTCTGGCTGAATGCAGTACTAGCGACCTGCGCAATCTTTTTACCTTCATTTTTCCTGATTTTTGCCACCTTGCCCTACTGGTCATGGTTGATGCAGCAGCGCCATATTCATCAGGCGGTGATGGGCATCAATGCTGCGGTGGTGGGGCTATTGCTGTATTTATTGCTGGATCTTTCACAACGTTATTTTAGTTATGGCTCCGACCTGGTCTTTGTCGCAGTGATGATTGCCCTGCTACGCTCAAAATTACCAGTCTGGTTCAGCCTGATTTTGGGCTTCGTGCTTTATCAAAGTTATTTAAATTTCTTTTAAATAACTTTGGCACAAAAAAGCCCCGAATGATCGGGGCTTTTTGCTTCAAGTCTTACCAGATATCTGATTTGACCTTGTCTTTAAATTTAGGATGGTTATCCAGTTTAAATTCAGGTTCTTTCACGCCGCGCTTCAGCTGACCGGTATAATCTTTGAGTAGCATCAGCAGGAATGGCATCAGCAACAGGATCGCAATCAGGTTGATACTTGCCATGACACCCATGAACAGATCCGCCATATTCCAGATCAGTGGCACGCTGGCGATGGAACCGAAATACACCATCACCAATACAAATAAGCGGAAAATCAACATCACCCGGCTATTGTTATTGATGAACTGGACGTTTCCTTCGGCATAGGCATAGTTACCAATAATCGAAGAATAGGCAAACAGGAACAGAATCAAAGCCAGGAAGTCATCACCCCAAGCCCCAATTTGGCTTTCAAGCGCCATCTGGGTCAAGGTCACGCCTTCAAAGCCTGCATTTTCATACAGACCTGAAACCAGAATAATAATCGCGGTACATGAACACACCACGAAGGTATCTACAAATACTCCGAGCATCTGTACCAGCCCCTGATTGACCGGATGTTTGACATCGGAAGCTGCAGCAGCATTCGGTGCCGAACCCATCCCTGCCTCGTTAGAGAACAGACCACGCTTGATGCCCATCATCATCGCCATAGAAACCATGGCACCAAAGAAACCACCAGCGGCGGCTTCAAACTCAAAGGCTTTACTGAAAATGAGCTGGAAGATGGATGGGAGCAGATCGTAATTGATGACTGCAATATACAAAGCCACCGCCAGATAAAGCACAGCCATAAACGGTACAAAGCTTTCCGCGACTTTTGCAATCCGTTTAATTCCGCCAAAAATGATCACCGCAGTCATCAAGACCAGAAACAATCCAACCCAGGAAATTTCCAGATTCAGGCCGCCTAATGGCAGAATCAGGTTCGCCTGATCCCAGCCCCAGGCATGAGAGGTTGCTCCGGTAATGGCATTGGCCTGAACTGCATTGAAGACAAAACCATAAGTCGTGATCAATGCAATCGCAAAGACAATCCCGAGCCATTTCTGTTTCAGGCCTTGTGTAATGTAATAAGCTGGTCCACCACGGAATTGCTGGTTTTTGTTATCTCGCACCTTGAACAACTGTGCCAAAGAAGATTCAACAAAAGCAGAACTCATGCCCAAAAAGGCAGTAAACCACATCCAGAACACGGCACCGGGGCCACCAATTGCAATCGCAATGGCGACACCCGCGACATTGCCCACACCGACCCGGCTTGCCAGTCCAGTGACAAAGGCCTGAAACGGGGTAATGCCGTGCGTATCCTGAACCTTGCCACGGCTATTTTTCATGACTTTCATGCTGTGCCAGAACAAACGAATTTGTACTGCACCGGTCATGATCGTGTAGAAAATACCGACTGCGACCAGAAACACCACCAGAAAATCCCATAAAGGGCCATTCAGGGCATTAATCCAGCCGAGTAAGGTTTCATTTAACTGATCATTCATGTCACATCCTTATGAGCCTATGACTCATCGTATCAGGCATAAAAATTATGCAAAAAACTTCAAAATCATCTGAATAACAGTAGCATTGATTAAGTCAACGAAGAACGCACCACATAATGGAACAATCAGGAAGGCCTTATGCGATGCACCATACATATTAGTAATCGCCTGCATATTGGCAACCGCTGTTGGCGTTGCACCCATACCGAAACCACAATGACCTGCTGCAAGTACCGCAGCATCATAGTTTTTGCCCATGATGCGAAAAGTGACGAAAGCTGCATACAAAGCCATGGTGATGGTTTGCGCACCCAGAATCACCATAAGTGGTCCTGCAAGGTCAGCCAATTGCCATAATTTCAATGATAACAATGCCATTGCCAAGTACAGCGACAATGAAGCATTACCGAACACATCAATCGCACGATCGAAAATCTGAACTTTGAAAATACCTTCCAGTACATTACGCAGGATGACACCACCTGCCAATGCCCACACAAATGTCGGCAGTTCAAATGCAGTACCTTTACTGAAACCCGTCATGAACTCTGCAAAAGCCAAACAGCCTGCGAACAGGCCCAAGGTCGTGATTGCATTATCAGCGGTAATTAAACGCACCTGATGCGGATATTCAAATGGAATATATTCGGTCGAGTTGATATCCATTGGCGTGCTGTCACGCTTTTCGATTTGTTGATCCGTACGTGCAATTGCGAGATTATGACGGTTAATCAGCAGTTTTGCTAAAGGACCACCAATAATCCCACCGATAATCAGACCAAAAGTGGCACTGGCCATCCCCAGTGCAAGCGCCCCCTGAATGCCATGTTCAACCTCAAAAATCTCACCCCATGCACCTGCAGTACCATGACCACCGGTTAAGGTAATTGAACCTGCAATCAGGCCAATCAATGGGTCAATACCGAGCAAGGTGGCCAGACTCATGCCGACTGCATTTTGTAAGATAATAAAAGTTGAAATAGCGAACAGGAAGATTACCAGACCGATGCCGCCTTCACGCAACTTGGAAAAGTTGGCACTGAGACCGATCGAGGCAAAGAAGATCAGCATAAAACTGGTTTGTAGCTCTGAACTGGTGGTGATGCTGTATCCCCACAGTGAATGCACCAGTAATGAGATAATCGCAGCAACCAAACCGCCTGCAACCGGCTCAGGAAT
Organism: Acinetobacter sp. TWP2-2-3; assembly: GCF_049896445.1. Classification (GTDB taxonomy): domain Bacteria; phylum Pseudomonadota; class Gammaproteobacteria; order Pseudomonadales; family Moraxellaceae; genus Acinetobacter. Next base: position 164,098 of record NZ_JAFCUI010000002.1, on the reverse strand, counting down.
ATTGTAGCGCTTTAAAAAATCGATTTTATTAACCAGGAATCGGCCGAGTAACAAAACAATGACTGCGGCAATCAAGGTATAAAATGCGTTAAAAGTAAAATCCATAATTTTTTGCCCAAGATGATTTTGAATTTTTTATTTTTCTAAAAGTGATGGAGTGCGCTAGATTTCTAGCTCGCTCATTAGATGTTCATCTGGAAATATCCTGATTTGATCTATCACCTTTAGAAAAACAAACCGATTTATCATCTCTTTCAAACTTATGAATATCATCATCACGATCATATTCAACAAATGAGAGATTTATAAAAGCAACACCTTTTCTATTCCGATACTCAGTCTGTTGTAAAATTGCAGACAATTTTCAAACAGATGCGCATGCTGGTAAAAAAACTGTGTTTTAAGCTCAAAAAAAACATTCAGTGCTTGATGAGTGCTTTCAACCTAAAGACTTCATTCAAGCCATCTGGAATCGCGTTATTTAAAACAGATCTTAATCACGAAATGCATGAATTAAGATGAAAAGTCGTACATTATGCTGTTTCTTCGTATCAGGTTTTATTTCTTTTTATTAGCAATAGTTAATTTACCTATAAAAAATAATTATAAATTCTCATTTTTATATGAAGATTAATCTATATTTTAATTCAAAAAAAATATTAATCTTTTACTCGACACAAAATGAAACAGGGATCTTGAAATTAAATTATCTTGATTTTCAGTCAAAATAAACCAGTTCTCTGTGTGAAATTGTTATTGTTGAATGGTTCAAGCACTTGGGTTTTAAGCCATTTTTTAAATCAAAGACCAACTTTATGACTAAATCCATTGCTATCACTTAGGCGATTTATGCTCAGCTAAAAGAATGCGAAATTTCATTATTCAAGTCATTTTGTTGACAAATGGTTTTTTCAGCTAGCGAAGAATTAAATTTTCCTATCCCCCGTTCTGTTTGTTTAGTTTATAGTCATTGCAAACTCAATAAGGATATTCGACTGGACCCCATAATGGATCAAAATCTTGTTCATGCTGTAGATCACACCATCACTTCTCGCCATTCAGTGCGTGCTTTTTTAAATACCCCCGTTAGTACAGACACCTTAAAAGAGATTCTGGCGGTGGCCAGCCGCGCACCTTCAGGAACCAATACCCAACCCTGGAAAGTGTATGTGGTAACAGGTAAAAAGCGTGATGAACTCGTGCAGCAGGTTTGTCAGGCACAAATGCAAATCTATGCAAATCCGGAATTGTCGCAGCAGTATCAGGAAACTTTTGCCTACTATCCTGAACAATGGATCTCGCCATTTATTGAACGTCGTCGTGAAAATGGCTGGGGTTTATATGGCTTGCTGAATATTCAAAAAGGCGAAAAGGAAAAAATGGCGCGTCAGCAGCTGCGTAATTTTGAATTATTTGATGCCCCTGTCGGCTTATTTTTTACTGTACATCGGTCTTTGGCGATTGGGTCCAAAATGGATGTTTCCATGATGATCCAGAATGTTATGCTGGCAGCAAAAGCCCGCGGTCTGGACACTTGCCCGCAGGCAGCCTGGAATCACTTTCACCCGATCGTGCTTGATCTGGTCGGCGCACCCGATGATGAAGAGCTGGTCTGCGGTATGGCACTGGGTTATGCCGACCCAGAGCAAATTATTAACAGCTTTATTACCCCGCGCGTTCCCGTAGAAGAATTTGCCGTGTTTATCGATGAGTGATGCAAGCAGGGCTAAGCCAACTTGCTTAGCCCTCTGTCCAGACCAGTATTTTTATTATCTGAGAGGCAGCCAGCATCTATGCATTTTTTAGGCTGGGCATGTTGATTTTAAAAATCGCCCAAGCAGAAATACCGACAAAAACCAGCATGATCAATGCCATATTCAGTAAAGCATGCCAGATCAGAAAATTCAGTAATACACCGCCCAATAAACCACAGACAAATTGCATACTGCCCATAATGGCACTTGCAGTTCCTGCCCGCTCGCCCTGTTTAGCCATTGCTAAAGCCATGGCATTCGGACCAGTAAACCCAAGGGCTGCCACCACAATAAACATGCCTAACAACACCCAGAGCACAGAATCGACATCCAGACAGCCGAGCAAGATTAACCCTAATACACCGGCAAACTGCAGACAGGTGCCAATTTTCAGACGCTGCAATATCGAGAAACGCCCAGCCAGACGTTTATTCAAGGTCGAAAACAGCATGATCCCGAAGGCATTGGCACCAAAGGCATAAGCAAACTGCTGCTCGGTCAGTTGATAACGATCCATCAGAATGGCCGAAGAAGCGCTGATATAACAGAACATCACCGCACCGGAAAAACAGCCGGCATAGAGCGGACGTCGAAAGCTTGGATCCTGAAAAATGCACCGGTACAAACTTATAACCTGTTGAAAGTTCAGCTTGAGACGACGTTCTGGCTCCAGGGTTTCTTTAAATAGAAAATGTACACAGGCCAGACTCAACAGACCGCAGCCCATCAGCACCAAGAAGATCACATTCCATTCATAAAACATCAATACCCAGGCCCCCAGACTCGGAGCGATGATTGGTGCAATCGCAGTCACAATCATCATGCTGGCAAAGGCCTGAGCTGCTGAATGCATATCCAGGCGATCACGAATTGCAGCACGTGCCATGACCACCCCGACACAGCCACCTAAGGCTTGCAGAATCCGTGCAGCGATCAGGCTCCATTCATCCTGCGCAAAGACACACAGTAAACTTGCCACAATGTATAAACACAGCCCAAAATACAGTGGCGGTTTACGTCCAATCCGGTCACTGATCGGACCATAAATCAGTTGCCCGATCGCCAGACCGAAGAAATAAGCCGGCAAGCTATTGGAAACCATTTGGGTACTGACACCAAAATCTGCTGCCATAGCCGGTAAGGCCGAAAGATACATATCAATGGATAAAGGCCCGAGTGCACTTAAGGTCGCCAGCAAAACAATCCAGGACATGGCATAAGGTTGTTGTACTATTTTATTCGATGTCATAAGCATGAAGATTTAAAGCGCTAATATGCAGACAAATTAACACAGTGCATAGTATGATTTAGCCTGAAATGAAGATTTATAAATATACTATTTTCATTAGCCTATTCAGATTCAGCTCTAAGACTGCAGTATAAAGGACGACCTTTGAAATCTTGGCTCACTCGTCTCAAGCAAACCACCTATAACACGACCTTGATGTATAACCTGCGCATGATGACGGCATTTGCAGGTACCGCCTTTGTTCCCTATTTTATGGGACAACAATTGATGACGATCCCATTGACTTTAGGGGTGGTCGCAGCCGGTTTAAGCGATATTGATGACCGCTTTTCGGTGCGGATTTTAAATCTGCTCTACACCTACATTGGCTTCTTTATTACGGCAGTAGGCGTATATCTGCTTTTTCCTTATCCCTTGCTGTTTGCCTTGGCCTTAATTGTGTCCTGTATTGCCCTGATTTTGCTGGGTTCACTAGGGCGACGCTATGCCACGATTTCCTACGGCTGTCTGGTGATTTCCGTTTATTCCATGCTCGGGGTGGAGCTGTTTGATGAATGGTATAAACAGGCTGGTTTATTGGTCATCGGCGCGATGTGGTACGGTCTGCTGTCGACCATCAGTTTCCTGATTTTCCCTGCCCGACTGGCGCAAGACAAGCTTGCCATTTCCTATTCTGCTCTCGGTGACTTTTTATATGCCAAGTCCAATCTGTTTGATGTGGACATGACCCCGAAAAGCTATCAGCAAAGCATGATTGAACTCTCGCTTGAAAATGGGAAACTGATTGCGATTTTTAATGAGATGAAAACTGCCCTTTTGACTCGCCTGAAAGGTGACCGGGGGCAAAAAGACACCCGTCGCAGCCTGCAATATTATTTTGTCGCGCAGGATATTCATGAACGTGCCGATTCAGCGCATATTGATTATCAGAAACTGGCCAAGATTTTCCAGCATAGCGATATCCTGTTCCGCTTCCAGCGCATCATGTCAATTCAGGGCAAAGCCTGTAAGGACCTGAGTGAAAGTTTGCTGCTGCGCAAACCCTATGTGCATAATCAGCGCTTTAAGCATGCCTTTGACAACCTGAGACAGTCGCTAGATAAATTACGTCAGGAACAGCATTATGATCAGGTCTGGATCAGCGCCCTGTTTGCGCTGTTTCAAAACCTGAAATCGATTGATGCCCAGTTACGCAACCTGGAAACCGAGCAAAATATCAAGTCCGAGCGTTTCAAACATATCGAAAACCAGCTTAGAGATGATGACCTGAAAGGCTGGGATGACATCAAGATTCGGATTAAACAGCATTTGACACCCGAGTCGGTGCTGTTCCGGCATGCCATCCGCCTGTCGATTGTGCTACTAATCAGCTATATCTTCGTACAGGTCAGCAATATTGAATATGGTTACTGGATTTTATTGACTGCACTCTTTGTCAGCCAGCCCAACTTTAACGCCACCAAACGGCGTTTACGTCTGCGTATTATCGGTACGTTGGTCGGTATTATCCTCGGTTATGCCATTTTATATTTTGTGCCGTCCATCGAAGGACAATTATTGCTTCTGGTACTGAGTGGGATTCTGTTCTTTGAATTGCGCAGTAAACAGTATGCACAGGCCACCGCCTTTATCACGATTTTAGCCCTGATCAACTTCAACCTGGACGGTATGGGCTATGCCGCGGCCATCCCGCGTATGATCGACACCTTGATTGGCTGTGCGATTGCCTGGTTCGGCGTCAGTTTTATTTTTCCAGACTGGAAGTTCCGGCGTTTGCCGCGCAGTATCAAACGCAGCTTGCAGGCAGAAGCAGATTATTTGAGTGAAGTAATCGAGCAGTATAAATCGGGACGTAATAATGGCCTGAAATATCGGATTGTGCGCCGTGCTGCTCATAATACCGATGCCGAGGTAGCCTCACTGATTTCGACACTGGCCACTGAACCGGATATTGATCCGGTACAAAAATCGCTAGCCTTTGAGTTCCTTTGTCTGAACCATACTTTTATCAGTTATATTGCTGCACTGGGCGCACACCGGGAAAAAATTGAAGATCAGGACATTCTGAATTTACTGGACAAAGCTCTCGAGAACATTCGTGGTGCATTGTTACGAGATGAAATGCCCGATTTAAGTGCGCAAAATATGATTCCCCATATTCGACAGCGCTTGGCTCAAGATCAGGAGCAAGATCAGAAATCCCTGATCATTTTGCAGCAGCTGTCTTTAATGTTCAGCATTTTAAAGCAGTTGAGTCAACTGAAACAAAGTTTGATTCATGAGCGTGATGAACAGGCAACTGAATTAGGTTCATTATAATTTGGCTGATTTTGGAACAATATACTCACTGAATTGGTACAATTAGTGCTAAACTTTTTACAGTTTAAAATCTGCTAATTTCACTATGACCGCGAAAAATTTATACGCTTATACCCTCCAGCCTGTGAACTATGAAATTTCAGAAGCCGAGCAGCGTCATGCTCAGCTGGTGATCTGGCGTAGTACCAATAAAATTGGCATGAAAGCATGGCTGATCATGGGTGCTGTTGTTGCACTTTCTATTCTGGGCATTCTGCTCCTGAAGAACTATTCTACCGTGTTCTGCTGGGTGGCCATTGTCTGTGTGGTGTTGTATTACCTGATCCGTACCTTTGGTCTGGAATGGTATGTTAAACGCAAGATGAATGAATTTCCGGTACAGGAAATCAAAGGTGTTCGCCTGGGCGTACAACCACATGGCATCGTGATGCGTCAGAAAATGGGCATGCAAGAAGGTGTTGGGGCGATTAGCTGGAAAGACATCTATGAATGGTACAACACACCAGAATTCATGTTGGTCAATTTCAAGGTAAAAGGCCAGCAAGGTGCATATATCCTGCCGAAACGTCTGGACAGCAAAAACTTCTCTTTCGCCACGATTCGCAAGCATCTGGAAGCAGAAGTCGGCGCAGCAAAACAAATCTAAACTGTTCTTTCTTCAGTGAAAAACCTCCTGTCCCGGCATGGAGGTTTTTTTAATCTCAAAACAATAAATGATAATGAGAATAAATATTATCCTCAACACCTATAATTCGAGCTTAAACTTCAGTTATAATTTTGCCACTTTTATAGATCTCACCCTTAATCTGACGACCATGTTTAAAAAGACATTTTTCCAAATCCACTGGTTTCTGGGGATTACAGCAGGTTTAATCCTCTCGATAATGGGGGTCACTGGCGCAATCTATTCCTATGAACAACAAATATTAAAATGGATGAATAGCGACAGTTATACGGTTCAGGTTCAGCAACGTGACAAACTCACGCCTGCCGAGCTGTATCAGCACTTTAACCGTACTGCGCCTGACATGAAGATCAACAGTATTACCGTGGCACAAGATCCAAGTGCTTCGAGTACCGTGAATGTCGCTAAAGAAGGCGCACGGCGTGGTCAGAACATCATGATCAACCCGTATACTGCGGAAGTCTTACCAGAGATTAAGGGTCGGGAGTTTTTCCAGTTTATTCAGCAACTGCATCGTAATTTGACGGTTGGTCCAGTAGGTAAACAGATTACCGGTGCCTGTACCCTGATGCTGATCTTTTTTGTCTTGTCAGGTCTATACCTGCGCTGGCCGAAACGTCATTCGATCAAGCAATGGTTCTTTGTAAAACCTCAGCTGAAAGGCCGTAATTTTATCTGGGATCTGCACGCTGTTGTGGGAACCTGGGTGGTGATTTTTTACCTGATTTTAGCCTGTACCGGCCTGTACTGGTCTTATGACTGGTGGCGCAATGGCATGTTTAAGGTACTGGGTGTAGAGCGTCCGCAACCGGAAATGCAGGCCAATGCCGGCAATAACCGTGGTGAAGGACATCCAGGCGGCGAACGTGGCCCACGTGCTGAAGGTGAAGCACGCGAAGGTCTCAGCCCTGAAACTACTGTCCGTGCACTAGACCAGAGCTGGATTGGCTTTAACACTGAATTTTCAGATAAGTATTCTACCGTAACGTTTAACCTTCCAAAAAAACCGGATGGCGAAATGCAGCTGAGCTTTGTGGATCCGATCGCTCAACATGAGCGTGCACGAAACAGTGCTACTTATAATTACCAGACAATAGAATTTAGCGAAGTCGAGCTGTATGAAGATAAAAAGCTCAACGAAAAAATCATGAGCAGCATGTTACCGGTGCATCGTGGCAGCTTTTTCGGTCCGATCTACCAGTTCTTTACCATGCTCGCAGCCTTGTTAATGCCATTGTTCTTTGTGACCGGCTGGATGCTCTATCTGAAACGTCGCAAACAGAAACGCTTAACACTCGCAGCACGTCAGGGTGCGACTTTAGTGAACCTGAATGAAAATGCTAAACCGTGGCTCATTGCTTATGCCTCACAAACAGGGGTTTCTGAGCAACTGGCTTGGCGTACAGCAACTGCCCTGCAGGAAGCACGTCAACCGGCAACAGTGAAGCCGGTACAACAACTGACGCTTGCCGATTTACAGCAAACCGAACAGGTATTATTTGTTGCCAGCACCTATGGCACAGGCGAAGCGCCAGATCTGGCCTCTTCTTTTGAGAAAAAAATCCTGTCTGCACAAGCTGATCTCAGCCATTTAAGTTATGCGGTATTGGCCTTAGGTTCTCAGGAATATCCAGACAGCTATTGCAGTTTTGGTCACCGTATTGATCAGTGGTTAAAACAGAATGGTGCCCAGCAGCTATTCAATACAATTGAAGTCGACAATGCCAATAACGAGCATATCCAGCAATGGAATACTGCACTGGCACAAGTCACTCGACTTGAGCTACAAGCGATGAGTATCGATAAGACCTTTGATCGCTGGAGTTTGAGTAAACGTGAAGTCCTCAATCCGGGTAGTCTGGGTGCGCCTGCTTTCAATATCGAACTGACCCCTGAACATGAAGCCATCTGGCAAGCAGGTGATATTGCCGAGATTCAGCCAGGAAATAGCCCAGAACGTATTTATGCATTTATGCAAAAGCACCAGATAGCAGCGGGTACACAAGTACCTTCTATGCAACAGAATATTGAACAGGCACTCTGGGATCGTGATCTGACTCAGGCTGAACCTTTTGATTCTCTGGATCAGCTCCTCACGCAATTACCGGTTTTGGCAACACGTGAATACTCCATTGCCAGTATTCCAAGCCAGCAGGTTTTACGTCTGGTGGTACGTCAGCAAACCGATGCTAGTGGTAATCTGGGATTGGGTTCCGGCTGGTTGACTCAACATTCAGCGCTTAATGCACCCATTGCACTGCGTATTCGCAGCAATGAGTCTTTCCACCTGATTGATGACAACCGCCCGATTATCTGTATTGGTAATGGTACCGGGATTGCGGGATTATTAAGTCTGCTCAGTGCGCGTAACCGTCAGGACTATAGCCAGAACTGGCTAATCTTTGGTGAACGTCAGCGTGAACATGACTTCTTCTTTGAAGAAACCATTCAGGCCTGGCTGCAAATGGGAACCCTGAAACGTCTCGATCTTGCATTCTCGCGCGACCAGCAGGAAAAAGTCTATGTACACCATAAACTGCGTGAACAGGCTGAAGAACTAAAAGCCTGGATTGCACAAGGTGCGGTGATTTATGTTTGTGGTAGCATCAATGGTATGGCCAGCGATGTGGATCAGGCCCTGACCGAGATTCTCGGTGAAACAATGCTAGATCAATTACGTCTGGATGGACGTTATCGCCGTGATGTATATTAAGATAACCTGATATGCTAAAAACCGGGCTCAATGGCCCGGTTTTTATTGAAGATACAAAAGCAATAATAAGAATATGAATAAGAAAAAAGGAACTCTGGATGCTCAATCAACTTAAACGAAGTCTTAGCCTGATCTTTGGCTTGATTCTATGTCTCAATAGCGTCTGGTTACTGAGCCAAGGTCAGAGGCATTTTGCTATTGCCTTGTCTACCTTCATTGGGGTGGCATTCATCCTGTATGCCTTGTTTTTTTCATCTATTCAGCGCTGGAAACAGAATTCCCGATTCAGAACCTTGTTCTGGAACAGTCTCTGGGGCGGATTTCTATTCTGGATCATCAGTGTCGCTGCTTTCTTCGCTTATATCCAGATGTCAATCAACCCGACTGTTCCGGCACGACCTGCTGCAGCGATTTTAGTATTAGGTAGTGGTATTAATCAGGGTCAGCCCTCACCCATCTTAAAAAATCGTCTGGATACCGCAGCAAAATATGCAGAACGATATCCGAAGACTTTAATCATTATGACCGGTGGACGAAATTTCTGGGAGAGACAGAGCGAAGCTGAAGTCATGCAAAGTTATATCCATACGAACTATCCGCAGCTCAACAACCCCATTAGCCTAGAAGATCAAAGCAGGAGTACCCAACAGAACCTGCAATATTCTCAGGCAATATTAAAACAGCAACATATTGATCGAAATGAGCCAATTGCGATTGTCACCAGCGATTTTCACAGCCCTCGTGCTCGCGCCATTGCCAGACATCAGGGTTATCAACAAGTCATCAGCCTGAGTGCCAGCACACCCCAGAATGTTCGCTATAATTCCTGGTTACGCGAATATTTTGCTTTGATTAGTGGCTGGCTACTGAATGAATATTCATTGTTCCAATAAACAAGCTGTTTTAAAAACAATAAATTTAATTTAAACGGATCTGCCTAGGCAAAGGCATATCCGGATTTTTAAACAGTTCAGGTTTTTGCACATAAATCTGATACAGATAATTTTTAATATCGAGTAATAATTTTTCCGGTGCCACCAGAATATTCTGTCCTTCCGGGGTCAGATCAAGCGAAACAATGGTACTTTCCTGACGTAAAAAGGGAATGACTTTCTCTACAAAATCCTTAAGACCAATTTCCTGAATCTCGTAATTTGCCCAATTGTCTTTAATCAGCAGTCGAGCCAGACCTTTACTTTGCCAGCAGGCAAATGCGCGTTGTCCGGTAGGCGTGGCACATAAGGCCCAGCCATCTTGGTAGAGTGCAAAAATGCCAGCATTGGCAACAATGGCTTCAATATATTGCTTATAAAGCTGTTGAGGATCGAAAGCAGTTTTTTGGGATTTGGTCGCGGCTTTGCGCTGATAGGGATTTCTCATAATCGTGAAATCTTAATATTATTATAATAGAATCAGATTCTAAGGAATAAATCGAGTTGAAGCAAGAAGATATGGTGGGCGCTGACGGGATCGAACCGCCGACATTCTGCTTGTAAGGCAGACGCTCTACCAACTGAGCTAAGCGCCCTGAGAAAAACAACAACGTTGTTTTAAATGACGCAAGACCAACAAGGAATGTAGTCTTGGTATCTTGAAAACTCAGATCTCAGAAATCCAAGCTTTTCATCTTAAGATGGCGCAGCGGACGGGGCTCGAACCCGCGACCCCCGGCGTGACAGGCCGGTATTCTAACCAACTGAACTACCGCTGCATCGTAAGAATCTGGTGGGCGCTGACGGGATCGAACCGCCGACATTCTGCTTGTAAGGCAGACGCTCTACCAACTGAGCTAAGCGCCCTGATAAAGAGTGTCAATCTTTAGTTTATTAAATTCAGGCTCAGGGACCTCAATTTAATTTCTTTTGAAATGGCGCAGCGGACGGGGCTCGAACCCGCGACCCCCGGCGTGACAGGCCGGTATTCTAACCAACTGAACTACCGCTGCATCGCAAAAGAATCTGGTGGGCGCTGACGGGATCGAACCGCCGACATTCTGCTTGTAAGGCAGACGCTCTACCAACTGAGCTAAGCGCCCTCAAAAGGTCTATCGTATAAATGGCGCAGCGGACGGGGCTCGAACCCGCGACCCTCGGCGTGACAGGCCGATATTCTAACCAACTGAACTACCGCTGCATTTACACAATGTCGCTATTGTGGCAAACGAAAATCAAGATCTTAAAGTGGCGCAGCGGACGGGGCTCGAACCCGCGACCCCCGGCGTGACAGGCCGGTATTCTAACCAACTGAACTACCGCTGCAACTATAAGGTCTCAACATGAAAGAGCTTGGTGGGCGCTGACGGGATCGAACCGCCGACATTCTGCTTGTAAGGCAGACGCTCTACCAACTGAGCTAAGCGCCCTTTCTAAACGTCTATCATCGTTTGATGGGTGCATTATAGAGAATCTGCACAGCCTGTCAAACGCTTTTCGGAATGTTTTCCACTTTTTAGGTGTGAGTGATTAAAAAATAGGTTGTTTGTTAAAAAAAACAACACTTTTTGTTTATTTTTTAAGTCTCTACCGAAATTTTTTAATTTTCAAAATGAAAATTGAAGCGAAATTTTGTGTTTTACCCTGCGAAGTTTCAGTCTAACCACACGACATATTGCAATTCTGATTAAGGATTATACAAAGCTTTAAAATACTCGACGTTGTGTTCATGTAATCTTGCAACTGTCATTTATTTTTAAGTGGGAAATAGCGATAAATTTAAGCTTTAGAGGATGATTCAACCTGTTCTATGCCATGAAAATAGGATCTGGATCAGATTAATCAATCTTTTCTGCTGTCTCCATCAAGATCAAGCAGATTCAGCCCATAAAAACAAAATCATTTTCACATGATCTTAAAATCTAACTTTTATTCGCTTTTCGAAACATTTAGTTTTTCCAGATCTAATGTCTGTTCTGAGATATAAACCAGTGCATCTTCACTGATCAGGTCAAATAATTCAGCGACCTCCGGATTACGCATACGAATACAGCCGTGCGACAGCGGCTCTCCCATCTTTTCGGTTTCTGGGGTGCCATGAATATAGATATAACGCTGATAGGTATCGCAGCCCTCCCCTTGATTAAAACCTGCCTCAAGGCCACTCAGCCATAAAATGCGCGTCAGGATCCAGTCACGCTGCGGAAATTCTGCTGCCAATTGGGGATTATAAATTTCACCCGTCACCTGACGTGCGACAAATACACTATTTAAGGGAGCATTCTGACCAAACTTTTCAGCGACTTTGTGCCATCCACGAGGAGTCTGGCCACTATTTTCAGTTTCGCCAATGCCATTTTTGCCACTGGAAATCAGATATTGCTTGTTTAGACGGGGCAGATACAGTTTTTGTTGGGCAAGATCAATCAGGATATCGGCTTGATCCAGATGCAAGGTACTCATGACTTGTTATTCTCAGACTCTATTTTGTTTGGTTTTATAGGGTTTAATTTGCTATCTACAGATTGCGGAGTTTGTAAATCTGTCTTTTCTGGGTCGACTGTATTTTGCTGAATAATGATCTGATTCGGTTCAGGGCGTCGCCATAACCAGATCGCGACGATCAGCATCGTAATATTGGTAAAGGCTTTCACTGCCAAGGGTGCCGTAGTAAACAGCATAATGATCCCGCTGATCAGCATCATGATACTGGCCAACCATTTGGCCTTATGCGGTACAGTACCGTGCGCGCGCCAATCTCTTAAGGTCGGACCATATTTGGGATGATTCAATAACCAGTCATCCATTTGCGGCCAGCCTTTAGATGCCGCCCAAGCCGCCAGAATCAAAAAGACCGTTGTTGGCATACCCGGCAGGATTGCACCGATAAAGCCCAGGATCACAAACAGCACCACCAGACTTCGCCAAAACAACACTTTCATACATCAACCCTAGCCGCAGAATTCAGGTAGTATAAAGCGTTTTCCGATACTGTCCGTTGTATTTCTGCACTTTTCACAGGTTGTCCTATGCCCTTTTCCAATTTAAACCAAAATCTTGTAGAAGCATGGCAACGTCATCAACATCCTCTGGTGCGGCAGCTAGCATTTGCTGTTGGCAGTCCGAATATCCTGTCCCATGTTCCAGATGAACTTGAGCTCATACATCGTTTTGAGTTGCATGACAGCCAGACCTGGCAGCGACATCTTAACCATTATCATCCACGCTTGGAATTTCTTGATCAGCATCCAAAAGAATTAATCGAATTTGTACAGCAACTAAAAAGCACACGTTTGGGGCTGCGTTTTGAAATGCTGGTCTGGTTCTGGTTGCTCGATGATGCTTACCATCCCTATCGGCTGCTTGGCCATAGTCTGCAAAAAATTGAAGGCGCCAAAACCTTGGGTGAGCTGGATTTTCTGCTATTAAATACTGATACAGGACAGATTGAACATTGGGAAGTGGCATTGAAATATTATCTGGCCGAAGCAGATTTTAGCCTGCCGCATTGGTATGGCCTAAACCGCACCGATACTTTAATCAGAAAAATGAAACATTTCACACAAAAACAATTCCAGTTTGATGAGGCTTTGCAGCATCCCATTCAAAGACGGTTTTGCGTCCTCAAGGGACAGCTGTATTTGCCTACACATCATGCCGATCAGCCAATTCCCTCATGGATCAATACCGAGCGTCGGCTGGGCGTATGGGGACAGCATATTCCTGCTGCACAGCACGGTTTCTATCGTCTGCAACGACATGAATGGATTTATCCGCAAGCCCGGCCGAGCAGTTCAGCTGCGATCTGGTGGACGGATGGACTTTATAAAAAACTCGATAGTGATGACTTTTATATGTATCGCAATCCGGTGCTGATCCAGCATCCATCGCATAAGCCCCTATAAAGCATTACATTTATTAACCGAAGCACTATGAAAACCACATATTTTTTAGAGCGTATATTTTCTACTCTAAGTCCCACATCATAATAATTTTATTATTGATTATACGGAGATGATGATGAAAAAAATTCTTGCTGCTTCATTAATGATGGCTTTTGTATTGACTGGCTGTAACACCGTAAAAGGCATGGGCAAAGATGTGTCTAAGGCTGGCGATGCGGTAACCAATACTGCTGAAAAAACCTCTGACGAAATCCGTCAAAACTAGTTTTTTCCTAAACGCTCACAGAACCCTATCTCAGATAGGGTTTTTTTATATCAGTCGTTCACATTCACGTCTATATTCGCCTATTATAGAACCGAAAAAATTATCGACTGTTGAATACCGTATGAGCTCTTCCGCTACCCTCGATTTAAGCCTGCAACTATTACGTCAGCCTTCTGTCACACCGATTGATCATGACTGCCAGAACATCATGGCTGAACGTTTAAAGAAGATTGGTTTCAACATTGAATCCATGCGCTTTGAAGATGTAGATAATATCTGGGCACGCAAAGGCACAGAAGGTCCGGTCTTCTGTTTTGCTGGCCATACCGATGTCGTGCCAACCGGTAATCTGGATGCCTGGAACTCAGATCCTTTTTTACCTGAAATCCGTGAAGGCAAACTTTATGGTCGTGGCAGTGCCGACATGAAGACCGCTTTAGCAGCTATGGTAGTTGCCACAGAACGTTTTGTAGAAAAATATCCAGACCATAAAGGCTCGATTGCCTACCTGATCACTTCAGATGAAGAAGGTCCGTCGATTAATGGCACGGTGAAAGTGATTGAAACACTGGAAGCGCGTAATGAGAAAATCACCTGGTGTCTGGTCGGTGAACCGTCTAGTACCAATACATTGGGTGATATTGTCAAAAATGGCCGTCGTGGTTCAATAAATGCCAACCTGACTGTAAAAGGCAAACAGGGTCATGTGGCTTATCCGCATCTGGCCGTGAATCCGATTCATACCGCTTCCAAAGCCATTGCTGAACTGTGCGACACAGTCTGGGATCATGGCAACGAATATTTCCCGGCGACGACCTTCCAGATTTCCAATATCAATTCGGGTACAGGCGCAACTAACGTAGTTCCCGGCACCATGAACCTATTGTGCAACTGGCGTTATTCAACTGAAGTGACCGCTGAAGAACTTAAAGCACGTACTTTAGAAATTCTGGATCGTCATGGTGTGGATTATGACATTTCTTGGACTTTATCTGGCCTGCCTTTCCTGACGCCAGTTGATGAACTAGTAAATGCAGCTAAAACCGCCATTCTGAATGTGACGGGGACTGAAACTGAACTATCGACTTCGGGCGGTACCTCAGATGGCCGCTTTATTGCCCCTACCGGCGCACAGGTACTGGAACTTGGCGTATTGAATGCCACGATTCATCAGATCAATGAACATGTCGATATTGCAGACTTAGAGCCATTGGCTGAAATCTATGAGCAGATTCTCGTGAATTTACTTGCCAATTAAGTAAATTCATAACGCAATAAAAAAGGAACTCCATGGAGTTCCTTTTTTATATTTTATAGCCTGGATTACAGCCCGATTGTAGCCTGAATATTGGTCATATTCGGAATATGGAACAGCTGTTCGTTCATGCGCACATATTGAAAGATGGCAGGATCATTCACCGGCTGATCGACATCGACCACTTCGGAAATACGAATCCGGATGGTTTTCGGCATTTCATTACACATCAGGGCAAAGCGCTGAGTAATTTCATCCCCCTCAATCACCAGTGCCACCCCATTTTGACGTGACGGATCATTCACTGCATAGACCGGTAACTGTGCCTCATGCCATTCTACAGTTTTGACCTGAGTATTGCTATCCAGTGCTGACAGGACAATGTTTTGTGGCAATAACATCGGATCTTTGCCATGACAATCAATAATATAGGCATCAACAAATCCGGTCGATACCGTAATCAAATGCTGAAGTTCCTGCTGGCTAATCTGATCAGCCATTTTATTGCTTGAATTGGTCTGACTCATATATTACCTCTGTTTTTCAGCAATCAGTTGCTGGATATTGGCCAACAGTTCCGCTTCCTGGAACGGTTTACCCATATAATGTGTTACACCTAGGCTGAATGCACGTTCACGATGCTTCTCACCGGTACGTGAGGTAATCATGATAATCGGCAAGTCACGGTGAATATCATGGTGACGAACCAGATTGGTCACTTCGAAACCGTCCATACGTGGCATTTCGATATCCAGCAACATCAGATCCGGTCTGACGTTTTCAAGCTGCTCGATCGCATCCACACCATCTTTGGCAGTGACAATATCATAGCCTTGACGTTCAAGCAGACGCGACGTCACTTTACGTACAGTCACCGAGTCATCGACAATCATCACCAGACGACGTGCATTTGAATTACGCGAACCATCACGCTGATCATTCAGCTGTTTGACACGCTGTGTCGCCTGAATCTGGCGGGCAACATTCTGTCCATCGAGAATCAGACAGACCTGACCATCACCCAGAATCGTGGCACCGGCCACTACCCCGACGTTGGCAAACTGCTGTCCAATCGGTTTTACTACAATCTGCGCTCGTGAACCGACCAACTGATCGACCAGCAAGGCAATGGTTTGACCACTATTACCTTTAATCAACAGCACCGGCAATGAATGACCAACATTATTCAGACGTGGAATCGGCTGGTTGCCAACAAACTCAGACAGATAACGCAGCTTATAGTTTGCGCCATCGATCTTGAAATAGTCATCTTTACTGTTGAAATAGCTTTCCAATGTGGTCGGTGCAATACGCACAATTCGGTCAATCTGCGCCAGAGAAATCGCATATTGCTGATCGCCCACTTTCACCATCAAGGCATCGCTGACCGCTACGGTCGTCGGTACGCGAATCGTAAAGACCGTACCCTTGCCCAGTTCCGAGCTCACTGACACATGGCCGCCCAGTGATTTGATCTCGCTTTGTACCACATCCAGACCGACACCACGACCAGAAATCTGGGTCACTGCTTTCGCGGTACTGAAACCAGGATGGAAGATAAATTGCAGGATTTCTTCCTGATCAATGACTTGATCCGCTTTGATTAGATCCAGACTCAGCGCTTTTTCACGAATCTTCTCCGCATCGATCCCCTTACCATCATCACTAAAGGACACAATTACATCGGTTCCCTGACGGCTGATGTTCAAGACAATAGAACCGACTTCCGGCTTGTTCAGTGCGATACGATCTGCAGTATCTTCCAGACCATGGTCAATCGCGTTACGCAGCATATGCTCAAATGGGGTGACCAGACGCTCGAGAATGTTACGATCCAGTTCACCTTCGGTATTCTGTACGATCAGTTCTGCAGGACGGTTCAAGGTGGTCGAGGTTTGACGCACGATACGCTGTAAACGCGGCAACATCCGATCAAATGGAACCAGACGGGTACGCATCAGGCTTTCCTGAATCTCGGCCTGAATACGGGATTGTTGCAATAACAGACCTTCAGTTTCGCGAATCTTGTCGGCCAGTGTACTCTTGAAGTCGACCAAATCTGATGCAGATTCTGCCAGTGATTTAGACAGCTGGTTGAGCGACGAATACTGGTCCATTTCCAGCGGGTCAAAGTCAGCATAGCGCGAGTTCTCTGAACCGTGTTTGGCAATAATCTGTGATTCCAGCTCGCCTTCCATTCGACGTAACTGATCTGCAAGACGCTTGATCGCCAATTCCATCTCGTTCAAGGTATTGCCCAGCTGGCCCAAGTCCATCTCGATACGCGAACGGTTAATCGAGTTCTCACCGGACAGGTCAATCATCTTCTCGACCAGATCAGCAGAGATACGGATCATCTCGTTATTGCTATCGCTGGTGCCGCTATTCGCCCACTCACCCATCATCTGTGGCGGCTCAGTACCATCACCTTCAACAAAGCCGAAGTCGGTACTGACCACCAGATTATCTGTTTTCGCCAGACGCTCAGGCAATTGCGCAGTAACATCCACATAAGCAATCTTTTTCAGACTGCTGTGCAGCGGCTCAAAACCGTTATAGTCACGCTGGAAAATCGCCTGTCTTAACCAGACCAGCGTTTTCTGCAATAAGCCATCATAGGCATTCGAGTTAAATTGATAGACCGCAAACTGTTCGAAAGTTGTTTCCAGCTCATAGGCGATACTGGCCACTTCTTCAACATCAATCATACGTGCACCACCCTTGATACTGTGGGCAGCACGCTGTAATTGCAGCAATAAACTACGGTCACTACGCTGATCAAACCATTGATTGAGGAGTTTCTCGGCATTCGCCAGAATCTCTTCGGATTCTTCAAGGAAAGATTCTTCAACAATCGATTTCAGTTCGTCTTCTTCAGAGCGTTCTACTGGTGTGTCTTCAGTGGCCTCAGGAGATTCCAAGATTTCCAGTAATTCTTCAGCTTCAGCCAGATCAGTTGCAGGCTGTTCAGTCGTTGCTGACTCTTCAAGTTGCGGTTCAGGAATTGATGTCGCTTCGACCTCTGTAACTTTAACTCCAGTGTTCGCGCTCTCCA
The DNA here is from genome assembly GCF_049896445.1 of Acinetobacter sp. TWP2-2-3. GTDB lineage: Bacteria > Pseudomonadota > Gammaproteobacteria > Pseudomonadales > Moraxellaceae > Acinetobacter. The sequence continues at coordinate 145,966 of NZ_JAFCUI010000002.1, read as the reverse complement.
CAGCAGCAACAGCTTGTCCAGAAACCAATGCCTGAATATTTTGCAGAATCGCAATCGCTTCTGGTGCAGGATAATCAATACCGTCTTCCCGAATAGATTGAATACGATCGGAAATGTTGTCCTGAACCAGACGAATAATCTGGATTAAAGCAGGTGTCACGGCAATTTGCTGACGGATCACCCGCTCATAAATACTTTCCAGTTCATGCGCAATCAAACCGATATGCGATGCTGCGATCATGTTTGCACCACCTTTTAAGGTATGCAAATGACGCATCAGATTATTCAGCGAGGTTGTATCGTCCTGTTTTTTGCTCCAGGTATTTAGATCTTCATCAATGCCTGCCAGCAATTCATCCGCTTCTTCCAGGAAGATACTTAGTAATTCTTCATCAAAATCACGGTTGGTTTCAGCACTTTGCTGCTGCTGACGATCCGCAGCGATGCGTTGGCTCAAGCCAGCAAAATCGACACTGCCAGTCGCGACAGTTTCAGCCACCTGTGTGGCCTCTGAGCTTAGCTCAAAATTCTGATTGGTATTATCTTCAGCAAATATTTCCAGATCCTGCTGCACAAATGCAGACAGTTCACTGAGTATTTTTTGAATTTCATCATTCAGAATGACGCGCTGTCCTGCGGCCAAGGTATCAAATAAATGAATAAATTCCTGATGCGCCTGTGCGAACAGTTCATAAGCATAATCGCTGTTTAGCAGCACTGGCTTTTCAAGCAGCGCATCATAAGCCGATTTCAGATCGGCAGTGAATTCATGAATTCCCTGCGCTGCCCGGCTTTCTGTATGTGCCAGCAATTCCGCAGCCTGCTGGCTGAGTGCCTGAATATATTCCGGATAATCGACTTGGGCGCGTTTATCAAATTCAAACTCGGCATCCAATAACAGATCAATATCCAGCTCAACCAGTTTGGACACCAAGCCTTGCGTCTGAATACTATTGGTTTCAGTAACTGCAAAGCCATAATCATTCCAGACACGCTCAAAGGTGGCATATACCGCATCCAGTTTTGCAGTGTTGCCCTGACGTAGCAAATGCAGATAGTCACTGACAAACTCGGCATACTGAATCAGTAAAGCAGTTTCTTTTGAGGTTGAGACAATTTCATCTTGCAGCAGGGTTTTGAACAGATGCTCTACTTTAGAGCTGGCCTCAAAAATCTGGTCAATCTGCGCCATGGATGAACTGCCGCGCAAAGTATGAATCGCACGAATCAGCGCATTATAATCTTGTGATTTTTCATCTTCAGTGCGAAGGAAGGTAGCAATCGTATCCAGATGCTCTTCTGCTTCTTCAATAAAGATCGCTACAGTTTCTTCGATATCACTGCGAACCGGTACTTCTACTGGCGCTATTGTTAGCTCAACTTCACTTGGCTCATTGTCTGCAAGCTCAAGACCTGTCATCTGACCTTCAGCGGTCAAATGATCTGCCAATGCCAGTAATTCTTCCAATGCAGGTTCAGGCGAAATTTGTTGTTGTAATTGTTGTCCCAACAGCACCATTGGACGCAGATCGAGATCCAATTGCTGTACATGTTTGAATTTTGGATATAAAGCATATTGATAGACATTCAGTACCGCTTGGGCAAATTTCTGTACCGTCGGTGTTAGCTGAATCGAACCGGACAAAACCCGGTTTAAGGTATCTTCAACCGCCCAGGCCATTTCCCCTGCCGATTTTGCCCCGACCATGCGGCCTGAACCTTTCAGGGTGTGAAAATGGCGGCGAATGGTCTTCAGATTTTCTTGATGATCTGGATTGCTCAACCATTCTGGAAATAAAGCATTTAACTCAACGAAGATCTCTTCGATTTCCTCAACAAAAATTTCAAGAATTTCTGCATCTTGGTCAAGATAACTATCTTCAGGAAGCGTTGTCGTTTCAACTAAATTTTTTAATATTTCTTTCATAGCTCATGCTTCTTACGTTATGCCGCCAAGAAGGGCGCTCAAACTTAATTGTGACCGTCACGCGATACCTAACGTATGAAGTTAAGTACATCTTGTCGAGGCTTTATCTGTATTTTCTGAATGTGTCTCAACCGCGGTCAAGACACATTTCCCCATCATGTCTGACTTTATTCTGGTAGTTTAAAGTCAGATACAGATTCACGTAATGCATCGGCCATGTTTGCCAGTTCAGATACTGAACGTGCTGTATCGAAGGTTGCACTGGTGGTTTGCGAGGTAATTTCCTGTACGACATTCATCGTGGTCGCAATATGACCTGCAGATGCTGACTGTAGTTTCGCAGCATCAGAAATGTTCGCAATCAGTTTCGCCAGGTTGTTCGATACCGTTTGAATCTCATCTAGTGCTACACCGGCATCTTTAGACAAGTTCGCACCACGTACAACTTCCGATGTAGTTTGTTCCATCGAAATAACGGCTTCGTTGGTATCCGTTTGAATGGTTTTTACCAGGCCTTCAATCTGCTTAGTTGCAGAAGCTGAACGTTCCGCAAGACGCTGTACTTCATCGGCTACGACCGCGAAACCACGACCTGCTTCACCGGCCATCGACGCCTGAATCGCTGCGTTTAATGCCAGAATGTTCGTCTGGTCGGCAATATCGTTAATCAAGGCTACGATGTTACCAATTTCCTGAGAAGATTCACCCAAACGTTTAATACGTTTTGAAGTTTCCTGAATCTGTTCACGAATCGTGTCCATACCCTCAATTGAGCGATGTACAACATCTGCACCGTTTGCAGCAATTTGTACTGAACGCTCTGCTACCACTGCTGATTCATCGGCGTTGGCAGATACCTGGTCAATCGACAGTGCCATTTCGTTAATCGCTGCAGAAGCACCGGCAATTTCTTGTGCCTGATGCTCAGATGCTTCAGCTAACTGGTTGGTAATGCTTTGTGTAGTCGCGGTGTATTGCGCAACTTCTTGTGAAGTTTCAGTAATACGCGATACCAGGTCACGTAACTGATCGATCGCAAAGTTAATCGAGTCGGCAATCGCACCAGTAAAGTCTTCAGATACTGTTGCATATGAACGCAAGTCACCATCTGCAAGATCGGCAATCTCATCCAGTAAGCGCAAAATCGCATTCTGGTTACGGTCATACTCTTCTTGTAAACGGCCTACACGCTGCTTATCCGACAAGCCACGCAGAGAAAGCAACTTGAATACACACAGCAAGAAACCGACTAATAATGCGATCAGAAGGACTGCCGGAACAACCGTTTTAAGACCTGAGTTACCCGATAATTTATTCAGGTTGTCCAAAAGCACATCAGATTGAGAAAAAATAGATGCGGCTGCCTGACGAACTTTTACGATCTGTGTAGAGTTTTTCAGAATAATCGCTGATGCAGATTCCAGTACGTCATCATATTCAGCCTTGATGCCTTCCAGAGATTCACGCAGGGTTGGATCAGCAATACGCTGTACACCCAGTTCAGCAGAACCATTTAACTGTGCATTCAGATAAGAACCAAAAGTTTCGGTATCGGCACTGAAGTCATCCGCAGATTCACGTGAACCATCATTACCTGTCAGTACCAAACTGATTGAACGTAAGATACGTTCTGCAATGAATACCTGGTTTTTGGCAATAACCACCTGGTTCGATGGCATATCTTGACGTGCCATCTGGTCGACCATCAAGTTATATTCCGCCTGAATCCCCGGAATCGCTTCACCAATCGCGATGTTGGTGTCGTATAACTGGTTAATAATCTTTTGTTGCGAGGTAATCAGATCAATACTGCTGGATACTTCTGTCCACTGTTTATCAACAGCTTGCAACGCATCATTGTTAGAGTGAATACTTTTAACTGTCTCAAGATTTTCAGCAAAAGCTTTTTGCGAGTCAGTGAGGTTCTTCATGGCCTCAGGCGTACCCGAAGCTGTCGCTTCAGTCGCTTGGCGCGAAATCGTTTGCGAGAGGAGACGCAAATCACCCAGACTTTGAGTGAGTTCGTTGGTACGTGGAACACTATAAAAAAGATACAATAAAGTGATCAGTGCGGCTAAAAGACAGCCTGCTGCTCCATAGATCAGCGGTTTTGATTTCTCACTATCACCGAAGACACGTGATAACTGATCTACTTGCGTTTGAATCTTAGCTAAAAAAGCATTACCGCCTTTGCGGCCAGTGCTCTCACCTGTATTTTTCTTTTTAAGTTTAAAGCCCATGCAGCCTCTCCCCGGTTGACGCCTTGCTTAGTTTCGAGCGCGACATTTAATTTATAAATTTTATAGATGCGTTCATAAATTTTGGATTTTGCAACAGACGACTGAATAAAAACACATGCCACTGCTGGTTGTGCTGATGGAAAAACCCCTGACAATATTCTTGTAAGTTTTTATCCAATTCAGATTTCTTCGAAAAGAAACTTTTCTTATTGAAATGTTGTATACCCAAAACTTGATCTACGACCAAACCCACATACTGGTCATTATGGTTGATACATAATACTTTTTGAGTCGGTGAAAATTGACTGCTTTGCCCTGATACGTACTGCGTCAGATCAGAAACCGATAACAGTCTTCCCCGGATATTCGCCAGACCCAACACCCATGCTTGCGTCTTGGGTACCGGCGTATATTCTGGGGGATAAATCACTTCTGATACTTCCCCCAGCGGGGCAACAAAATATTGCCCCATCATCTCAAAAGCAATGCCCGACCATCGGTTAACTTCATTGCCATTGGAAACGTAGTTTTTATTCCCCCGTTTCGCAATGCGAAGCAATTCGATAAATCCATTTGCTGCCATAGAGCTTATCCTGCATTGAGGTGCTGCTTAATTACATCTATTAATTGTTTTTCATCGACTGGTTTTGTTAGATAATCCGCTGCGCCTTGACGCTTGCCCCATACACGGTCAGTGGCCTGATCCTTAGTACTCACAATCACGATTGGAATATGTTTGGTCGTTGCACCACGTGCAATCTGGCGGGTCGCCTGAAAACCATTCACGCCCGGCATAACCACATCCATCAGGACTAGGTCCGGCAATTCTGCCTGTGCCATGGTGACGCCATCTGCGCCATTGGCTGCTTCAATCACCTCAAAGCCGTGTTTAGAAAGAATCTCTCTAAAGCGAAAAGTTTCTGTCGGTGAGTCATCCACAATTAGGATACGTGCCATGCCAATTCCCCAAAAAAATCAAATATTAAGCACTAATATGGTTACGGATTGCATTGAGCAATTCATCTTTACTAAAAGGTTTGGTCAGGTATTCATCTGAACCCACGACACGACCTTTGGCCTGATCAAATAAGCCATCTTTACTTGATAGCATAATCACAGGAATATTCTGGTAATTCTGAGAGTTTTTGATTAAGGCGCAGGTTTGGTAACCATCTAGGCGCGGCATCATAATATCTACAAAAACGATATCTGGATTTGCTTCGGCAATTTTTGACAAAGCCTCAAAACCGTCTACTGCAGTAATGACCTCATAACCTTCGCGTTGAAGAAGAGTTTCCGCAGTACGACGAATGGTCTTTGAGTCATCAATAACCATAATTTTTAGATTTTGGAATTTATCGTCCATTTGTTTAACCCTTCCCATTTTAGAAACTATATGCCATAAGGCTCATAGGATTATTTTATTACGATCGATAAACATTTTTAACATAAAGTCACTTGTATTATCAATGAACATTTTCTACACAAGTAGACAAAATCATTTATTTTTAATAACAGCTTCACATTTTCTTATCGTTATTGGTTTTTTTTTGACTAACGGTAGTTTTTTATTGATAAATTTAAGTCTAATATAACAAGATTATTACTTTAAAATAAGTAATTTAGTCAACTTTAAATTCGGGGAGCCAATGATGAGTCAGTTTTTAAGAAAACTTGCTGTCATTGATCAAAATAAAATGACTGGTCAATTCATTGTTGTTGTGCTGCTACTGTTACAGGTGAGCTTAACGTGCGCGAGTAGCAACCAACTCCCGCAAAAAGCCACCTGGTATCGTTATTATGACAGCAAGGGTGTGGCCAATATCAGTACTAACGTCACACCAAATCATATCCGTTATGGTTATGAAGCACTTGACCAGAATATGCAGGTCATTAAACGTGCGCGTCCTTATAATGCCGAAGCGGATATCAGACAGGCGCCACAGCGTGCTCAACAGGCTAAGCGGATTGCCGAAGATCATAAACTCAAGCGTGCTTATAGCAATAGCCAGACCGCTTTACAGAAAAAAAACGATAGCCTGGTCCAGTTAAAAAAACAGATTGATTTTCAGCAAGAACAAATGAAGCAACTGCAAAAAGATCGGGTCATGTTCGTACGTCAGGAACGTGAATATTTACGTAAAGGTAAAACCACACCGGCACATCTAAAAACCATGCTAGACAACAACCAGAAAAATCTCGTTTCCCAAAAAGAAAATATTCAGTCTTTACAAAGTCGCTATCGAAATCTGGAAGCAGAATACGACAAAATTATCGCCCGTTTAAAAGCACTTGAATAAATACAAATAGCTGGTTGTGGTTTTGATTCACAGCCAGCTAAAAGGACTCTTATGCAAACTGCACAGCATTCTCATGATTTAAATATGCCTTCCCCGCGCTCTATCCTGATCATGAGTGCACTTTGCTTAAATATGTTTTTAGTGGCTTGTGATAAAAATGAACCCGTCCAGCAAACCGAAATACCCAAATCCATTGAAGTCATTCCTCAAGATCTAGTTGCAGTTCAATCTGGCAATTCAGTTCAAAAAACTGCATTCACCGGCACCATTCGTGCAGTCAATCAAAGCAGCATACAAGCACAGGTCTCTGCTACTGCCACCAGCGTAAACGCGCAGGTAGGTCAAACAGTTGTCAAGGAACAAGTGCTGGTACGCCTGAATAATCAGGACAATGCAGCCCGTCTGGCACAGGCACGTGCGAATCTGGCCTCAACTCAAGCGCAAGCCAATCAGGCCCGCAATATGATGCAGCGTAAAAAGCGCCTGCTCGATCAGGGTTTTATTTCAAAAGTAGAATATGAACAAAGTCAGGTGGACTATCAGGCACAGCTGGAAAATGTTCGTGCCCAGCAAGCCAATGTTGATATTGCCCAGAAAGCAGATCGTGATGGCATCATGACCAGCCCGATCAGTGGCGTGATTACCCAACGTCAGGTCGAACCGGGTCAAACCGTGGCGATTGGACAAACCCTGTTTGAAATTGTCGATCCAAAACGATTGGAAATTCAGGCACGCGTACCCAGTGATCTGCAATCAGACTTAAGACTGGGCAGTCAAGTCGAATACAGCATTCAAGGGAATCCAAATCGGCTCACTGCCGTAATTAGCCGGATTTCCCCAATTGCAGATCAGGCCAGTCGTCAGATCGAATTCTTTGCCAAGCCGAATGAAACCATTCCCTCGCTAAGTATCGGCTCCTTTGTCGAAGGCAACATTCTGAGTCCACAACAGATTTCTGGCCAGCTGATTCCATTAGATACTGTTCAAGACATTCAGAATAAACCTTATGTCTGGGTAATTCGCCAGAATAAAATTATCAAGGTCAACATACAGGTTTTGGAACAGCGTTATAGCGATAACATTGCTGTGGTTCAAGGACTGGAAAATGGTGATCAGGTCAGCCGGGTGAAGTTTAGCGAAGCTGATCTGCAAAAAACTGTCACCCTTCGCGCCAACTAAAGCCATTCACACAGGATCATTGATATGTGGTTTACCCGAATTAGTGTGAAGTATCCGGTTTTTACCATCATGATGATGTTCTGCCTGATGGTGCTGGGGCTGGCTTCATGGCAGCGGATGGGCGTTGAAGAATTCCCTGATGTCGATTTCCCTTTTGTGGTGATTTATACCAACTATCCGGGTGCTTCTCCGGAAACGGTTGAATCGGAAATTACCAAAAAACTTGAAGATCAGATCAATACCATTTCCGGTTTAAAACAGGTCATTTCCCAGTCCAGTGAAGGCCTGTCCATCATCACCACTGAATTTAATCTGGATGTGACATCTACCACAGCAGCTCAGGACGTGCGGGATAAAATCGCTTCTGTAACTGCTGAATTTCGTGATGAGATTCAGGAGCCGATTGTCGAACGTTATGACCCGACGGCGAATGCGGTGATGTCGATCGTATTTGAATCCGACAATATGGATGTAAAAGCGCTCAGTTCTTATCTGGATCAGCGGATTGTGCCACAACTGCGCACAGTCCCTGGGGTGGGAACGGTCAATCTGCTTGGTGATGCGCAGCGCCAGATTCGGATTCAGGTGGAACCGCAAAAACTGCAAGCCTTTGGCATTGGTGTAGATAGCGTGATCAATACCTTAAAGGCCGAAAATATTGAAGTCCCGGGGGGGACGCTTAAATCGGGTAATTCGGAACTGGTCATTGAAATCAATTCCAAAGTGCTGCATCCCCTTGCTTTTGGCGATCTGGTCATTGCCAATAAAAACGGCATACCAATTTTCCTCAGACAAGTGGCTAATATTCAAGACAGTCAGGCAGAGCTGGAATCCGCAGCTTTTCTGAATGGCAAAACTGCAGTAGCGATTGATATTTTGCGTAGTTCAGATGCAAACGTCATCGAAGTAGTAGACAAGAGCTACGCAACTTTAGAAAGTATTGAGGCGCAGCTTCCACAAGGCACTACTTTACAAGTAGTGGTAGATTCCTCCAAAAGTATCCGCGGCACCATTGGCGATGTAGCCCGCACCATTATTGAAGGTGCGGTACTGGCCGTGCTGATAGTCCTACTTTTTCTGGGTTCTTTCCGTTCAACTGTGATTACCGGTTTGACTCTGCCCATTGCACTCTTGGGCACGCTGACCTTTATCTGGGCCTTTGGCTTTAGCATCAATATGATGACTTTGCTGGCGCTGTCCTTGAGTATTGGTCTGTTGATCGATGATGCGATTGTGGTGCGTGAAAATATTGTCCGGCATGCCGATATGGGCAAAGATCATGTCACTGCCGCGCTCGATGGCACCAAAGAAATTGGCTTAGCCGTACTGGCCACGACATTGACCATTGTTGCCGTATTCCTGCCTGTTGCCTTTATGGGCGGAATTATTGGCCGTTTCTTCTACCAGTTCGGGGTCACGGTAAGTATGGCCGTTCTGATCTCGATGTTTGTCAGCTTTACCCTGGACCCGATGCTCTCAGCACATTGGGCAGAAAAGAAAAAAGATCCAAACAAAAAACCAGGTCGGGTGAAACATTTCTTTAGCTGGATCTCCGGCAAGCTGGACAATCTAAGCCATGTCTATGAAAAATTATTAAAACTGGCCTTGCGCTTCAGATTGATTACCTTAATGATTGCTGCGGCTTCATTATTTGGTGCTTTGGGTTTATCCAAGCTGATTGGTACAGAATTTGTACCGGTTCCGGATAAAGGCGAAATCCGGATCAAGTTTGAAACACCGGTCGATTCATCGCTTGAATATTCACAAGCCAAACTGCAGCAGGTGGATCAGATTATTCGTCAGCATCCGGATGTCAAAGCCACTTATGGGGTGATTAATGGCGCAACTGACCGCGGTAAAAACCATGTCAGTTTACGGGTGACTGTAACGCCGCGTACCGAACGTGAAAAGACCCTGAATGACCTGAATAATGAATTCCGCCAGCGTCTACAATCGGTTGCAGGAATCAGCATTACCTCGGTGGCATCCGCCGATGAAACCGTTTCTGGTGGCCAGAAGCCAATCATGATTTCGATCAAAGGCCCGGATCTGGATGAACTGCAAAAAATTTCTGATCGCTTTATGACGGAAATGGCGAAAATTAATGGCATTGTCGATCTGGAAACTTCATTAAAAGAACCCAAGCCAACTCTTGATGTACAGATTAATCGCGTCTTGGCCAGTGATTTAGGTTTATCAGTCAATCAGATTGCCAATGTAGTGCGTCCGCTGATTGCCGGTGATGATGTCACGACCTGGCAGGATGAAAAAGGTGAAACCTATGATGTGAATCTGCGCCTGACCGAAGACCAGCGCAGCTTGCCTAGCGATTTACAGAATATGTATATCACCTCAAATAAAACCGATGCCAATAATCAACCAATTCTGGTTCCGCTTTCGAGCGTGGCCAAATTTGAAGAAAAACTCGGTGCCTCGCAGATTAATCGACGTGATCTGGCACGTGAAGTTCTGGTCGAGGCCAATACTTCAGGACGTCCTGCAGGCGACATCGGGATGGATATCAGCCGCTTGCAAGAAAATTTCGATATGCCACCGGGTTATAGTTTCGACACTCAAGGCTCCAATGCCGACATGGCAGAATCCGCAGGTTATGCACTGACTGCGATTACCCTGTCGATTGTCTTTATCTATATTGTGCTCGGTTCGCAGTTCAACAGTTTTATTCATCCTGCAGCAATTATGGCCTCACTGCCATTGTCGCTGATTGGCGTGTTTCTGGCCTTATTCCTGTTTAATTCCACCATGAATCTATTTTCGATTATCGGCATTATCATGCTGATGGGACTGGTGACCAAGAATGCGATTCTGCTGATCGACTTCATCAAGAAGGCCATGGACCGCGGTGAAGACCGTTATGATGCAATTATTGCCGCTGGTAAAACCCGTTTGCGTCCTATTCTGATGACCACCAGTGCCATGGTCATGGGCATGGTGCCACTTTCCCTAGGGCTAGGTGAAGGTGGCGAACAAAGTGCACCGATGGCGCATGCGGTGATTGGTGGCGTGATTACCTCTACCCTGCTGACCTTGGTGGTGGTGCCGGTGATCTTTACTTACCTGGATGACTTTAAGAATTTTATACTGCGTCAGGCACGTAAAATCATGGCATAATTTAATGCAATACAATGAGGTGACATTCCCAAATGCTCACCTCATTTTTTATTGTATAATCCCTGCTTTAACGCTTAATTTTTTAGGACAGTTTCCATGCGCGCGAGTCGCTTTTTATTTGCAACGTTAAGAGAAACCCCGAACGATGCTGAGGTTATTTCCCATCAGCTGATGCTTCGTGCCGGTATGATTCGTAAGTTGGCTTCAGGTCTATACACCTGGTTGCCGATGGGCGTTCGCGTATTAAATAAAGTTGAAGCGATCGTTCGCGAAGAAATGGATAAAGTCGGTTCACTTCAGGTCTATATGCCGGTGACTCAACCTGCATCTTTATGGGAAGAATCAAGTCGTTATGTACAATACGGTCCTGAACTTTTACGCTTCAACGACCGCCATGGCAACCCATTTGTTTTGGGCCCAACGCATGAAGAAGTGATCACTGATCTTGCACGTAACGAATTAAAAAGCTACAAGCAATTGCCTGCAAACTTTTACCAAGTACAAACCAAATTCCGTGACGAAATTCGTCCACGTTTTGGCGTAATGCGTTCACGTGAATTCATCATGAAAGATGCCTACTCTTTCCATGCCAATCAGGAATCACTGCAACAAACTTACGACGACATGTATGCAGCCTACTGCAAAATCTTCACCCGTCTTGGTTTAGATTTCCGTCCAGTACAAGCAGATACTGGCTCAATCGGTGGTTCAGGTTCTCACGAATTCCACGTGCTGGCTTCAAGCGGTGAAGATGATATCGCCTTCTCGACTGAATCTGACTATGCAGCCAATATTGAAATGGCAGAAGCAGTACTTGTCGGTGAGCGTGCGGCACCTACACAAGAACTCAAACTGGTAGATACACCAAATCAAAAAACCATTGCAGATGTATCAGCATTCTTGGGTACCAATCCTGCTCATTCAGTAAAAGCCTTATTGGTTCAAGGTGTTGCGACTGAAGAAGGTCAAGATGTACCTGTGGTTGCATTATTCCTTCGTGGCGATCACGAACTGAATGAAATTAAAGCTGAAAAACATCCTTTAATTGCTGCGCCTTTGACATTTGCTACTGAAGAACAACTTCAAGCACTTGGCTTAACTGCTGGCTTTGTCGGTCCTCAAGGTCTGGTCGAAAAAGGTATCACCGTCATTGTTGATCGTGCAGCATCGGTATTGTCTGACTTTGTTGCAGGTGCAAATGCAGCAGATCAACACGCAACAGGTGTAAACTGGGAACGTGATGCACAGTTCACTGAAGTTTATGACCTACGTAACGTGGTTGAAGGCGATCCATCTCCAGATGGTAAAGGTACGCTTCAAATCAAACGTGGTATTGAAGTGGGTCATATCTTCCAGTTGGGTCAAAAATATTCTGAAGCTTTGGGCTGTAAAGTCTTGGGTGAAGATGGCAAACCGTTCACTGTGACAATGGGTTGTTATGGTATTGGCGTGACGCGTGTGGTGGCTTCTGCAATCGAGCAGAACTTTGATGAGAAAGGCATTATCTGGCCAACTGCCATTGCACCGTTTGAAGTTGCCATTGTGCCGATGAATGCGCACAAATCTCCAAGAACTATGGAAGCTGCGGAAGCACTCTATGCTGAATTGCAAGCTGCAGGTTTTGACGTGTTACTCGATGACCGTAATGAACGTCCGGGCGTGAAATTCTCTGATCTTGAGCTTACAGGTATTCCACATCGTATTGTGATTGGTGAAAAAGGCTTGGATGCAGGTACTTTTGAATATAAAGGCCGCCGCGATGCTGAATCAGTAAATATTTCGAAAGAAGAATTATTGGCAAAAATTGCTAAATAATTTTGCTTTCTTATAAAAAATCCCGCGTAATGCGGGATTTTTTATAACTAAACTTAGCAGAATTTATGTCCACCAAAGCAGTTCGGTTTAAAGTTCTGGCCTTGTAAAGTTAAATTAGTAAGAGGGAAATCAAGTAGCGCAGGATTTTTAATTTCCTTTACATCAAGTGCACTTCCTAGCACACAACCAAAAACCAGACTTCCACAATCTCGCACATTAGTGGTTAAATCATGGTTAATTCCTGCAATAGTTTGCTTTAAAACAGCATCTGAAATTGGCACACTATATGAAGGTGAAATACTTCCTAAATCCACTTCATCTTCCATTGCCAGCCACCACCCTTGTTTTGCTGCGACTGCTGCACCAGGCCATAAAATGCTTTGGGATTGCAAGGAGAGTGAAGCTGGATTATTTAAATATAAAGCATGAATAAGTCCGAGATTTTGTTTAACGGTAATGTCTGTCTGTAGCCCGGTTAAGTAGCCTGTAATATCTTTATCTAATTTTAATGCTCCATCCAATAATTCTGCTTTTAATGGTCCTTTAAAATCAATACGACCTACTGTCCCTGTCCCTTTTAGTACAACTTCTTTCATTCTTGTTCCTGACACTATCGTAGCAGGAATAGTAAAAGGTGCTGTTGTAGAATTTAACTGGAAAGCATAATTGCTAGATGTGTAATGTAAATCCAGAGGTAATGGTTGACCTAATATAGTGCCTTTTACCGTGCCCTCAATATTCATTCCAGTTGCAGCATAATCCATAACACGAGGAGCGGTTGTTGCAACTCCTGATGAAGATTTTGTTTTCATATAACCACTGAAACTGTTAATACCATTTGGTGTAGCACTATTTTCTGTCCCCATTGTCAATAGACCTGAAATCTTTTCCGCACTTAAACGGAAACCTAAAACTTCACGTGTAGATGCCTGATTTGGATTTTTTATGGCAAATTGTACAAATGGATTAGTAATCAGAGCTGAAGTCGCGGCACGATCCGCGCCATTCGTAGGATTACCACTTAAGGCAATATGATCAATATCAATATCACAGCCGGTTGCACCATTAACACCGCCACACCCGAGTTGTAGCTTTTTTATATTGGCATTAATTTCCATCTCGGCTTCCAAGCCTAATTTATAAAATGAGATATTACTCTGGTCATAAGTAGCTCCTAGATTATCCATCTGGTTAAATCCAGACTGAACCTCCATTGACAATAAAGCCTGCCCATTGACTTCTGAGAGCTCTTGGTCTTCCAATGAGGTTAATGCAGATACCTGGCCACTTAGGCCCATCATAGCTACCACTAGACTTTTTAATATTATTTTTTTCATTTTTCTCATCCTGATTTTTAACGTGGTGTGATTCCCATCGTGCTACGAATGGTTCCACCAGTCAGTGCAATACTTGCCATGTTTTGCATATTGCCATTGGTCGCCATGGCAAAATTGGTTTTAAATGGTGTTGCAATATTATTTTCATAATTGAGTTTGACCTGATTATCCAAAGTCACTGTATCTGCACTGACACGAACTTTTGCTTTGACACCCAAATGACCTTCCATCCGGTTAAAGTTAATTGACGAAGTTTTTAATACCCCGGCTGAATCAATATCTTCATTGGCAATACTAAAATAGCTGCCCAGATTATCTTTATTTGCAGTTTCTTCTGCGGTAAGGGGTCTAAACTTAAAATTTGCATCAAATGACAGGAAGTTGGTATCTGGTGAATCGCTGGTCGGATCCACTCCTGGAATGATGAGGAGCTCGCCGTTTCCATCAAGTTTAAAAGCAATATTAGTCAGGACATCATCACGTTTAGAAAAATTATCATGAGGCACATAGCTTCCGCATTTAGTGACCGATGCATTGGTACAATTATATTTAGATCCTGGTAATTGACCAATCGCAAGCTCAGCTTTAGCTCCAATCAGCAGTTTATCGGCACGAATATAAATACCTTCATCTTTATAACTAATAATCCCTTCCGACTTGATCAAAGCATCGATATTCCTAAAACCGGCATAATAGTTAACTGCCTCACCATGATCGCCATTTTTACCATCAATCAATATAATCGAGGTTGTGCTTGGCAAACCGGTTTTCTTGTCAATTCCATAGCCTTCTGTAGATGCCATAATGTTATACGCAATTGCTTGCTTATTGTCTGTTCCATAAGTCGTTCCAGACAACGCAACATTGGCATTTAAATTATAAATAGGAATACCGATTCCCCATGAACCACCATCGCCATCAATTTCCGCTAAAGAGTTATCTGATATGAAACGTGCTTTAGCAGCAATGGACTGAAAATCCATGCCACGTACGGCGATATAGGCAAAATCCTCTCCATTCGTGGTGGTACTGAGTGTCTGTTTAAGTACAGTGCTACTACTACCTAAAGTCTTTTGCATATTTTCATTGATTATGAAATCGAGACTTTTTGCAGTAATGGTATTTATATATATATTTCCAAAGTCGATATAAGCATTTTTACCATGTAAGGATCCGTCAGCATTACGTGTAGTCAAGGGTCTGAGCTTGGAAAATTGCACAGCATGACTTCCCTTACCGGTATGACCAATCTCAAGTGTTGTAGGTGCCATAGTTGCTGGAAGCCCGGTACTATTAGTACCTGTAAAATCTGCAGACAAGCCTAGATTCAACCCACCTTCTCCGACCAGGCCACTGTAACCTGTTGCAGCTTTGTCCTGACGTTCTAGTACACCATTCACCTTGTTACTAACATCAAAAGTACCTATCTGGGTTTGATCTGCACTCATGGATAATCTTGCGTTAGTGACTGCACCCGAAGCTCCTAAACGCATAATATTTTTGCGTTCATTATTTGGCGTATTATAACGCAGGTCAATATTAACCCCTGGATTGGTCGGATTAACCCGGCCAGCCGCGATATCAGTAATATCTTCAGCACGCTTTAGATCCACATAATGATCTTGACTGCCATTTCGTGTGGTGAGTACCACGCCTTCATCCGGGTCAATGTACATATATCCTTGACCCGCGAAGTTAAAGTTAAAGTCATTCAAAATCAGACTATTTTCGCCTAATTTATGACTGATCGTGGCATTTTTAAGTTGAAAATCGATACTGGCAATTGAATCTTTATTAAATAGACCTGCACTGGTTTGTAATAGCACACTAAGCGGTGTAGAGGTACTCATCCCTAATGCACCCAAAGTTTGATTAGATTGAGTACCCGTAGTCCGAATACTATTCGCAGATTGACTACATGGATTGGTCGTACAGGCGATCTTTACCAATTTTAAATCTGCAGTGGCTTGAAACGGTGAAACACTTGCAGCTAGCCGAAGTCCTGCCCCTTGTGAAGTGGCACCTACATCTATTTCAAGTTGACTAATGATTGGTTTATTATCTTTTCCAATAATCTCAACATTATGTAGACCTAAACCCATTTTAGTGTTGGCAGTTGGATTTGGATCATACCAATTGGCTTGAGCAATACTGGCTTTAGAAATTTCATGAGTAATCACCATACCATCTTGTCCAGTGACTTCACTCAATTCTTGCTCTTCAATAGTTTCAAGTGCATAACCTTGTTGTATAAGACACATGCATACTGTTAGCAATTTCAACTTTATTGTTGTTTTTTTCATTTATATATCCTTATGCTGTACTTGACGTTGTTACTAACAACGACTTTGTGCTCCACCTGTACAGTTATAACCAAATATTTTCAAATTGCCTGACGTATGCAGATTTCCATGAACGTTCAACCCCATAAATCCTTTTTCAGCACCTTTATCAAATGAAGGAACATCTTGGGGCGCGGTTGTATAAGTTCCATCGGCATTATAGGTACGCCCTGTATACGTACTATAAACACCTGTATTGGCATAACCTTCCAAGGCGCCAGCACCTGTACCCGTTTCAATGGAAACTGTATTAAAGCCTAAATTACGGATCTTTAAAGGCTGGTGATCATAAAAGGTAATTTGCATCGCCGTTTGTGGTTCATTACGATGATTAATGATGGTTGTTCCATCGATCGAAAACTTATCAATCTGAATCGTGCCTTGAATGCCTTTAAAGACTAACCACTTTTTATTTCCATTGGTATCGACATGGTTATTCGGCGCTATTGCCAGACGGCAAAATTGTTTTGTTGCTCCACAAGCGGTGGGATCTAGAACATAAAATACTTCTAGCGGGTTGCCACTTCCATCAAGCCGAGAAATTTTATCTTTACTTAAATCTGTCGCATAAACATGGTTTAAAGATAAAGTCCAGTTAAGATCAGCTCCACCCTGCCCCACTGTATTGGTTAGTGCTTGCTGATCAAGGGCTTCCAATCCGGCAAGACTGGCCATAGAAGTACATAATAATGCACAGAGTGTTACTAATTTGGACATTCTTATACTCCCTTAAAGACCAGTTGTTCTAATTTTCAGATGCTGAATCAGGACACCATCAATGACAGCAGATCCAAAATTCTTACTTACACCCTCAGTATTTTTAAATACGATTCCTGTTGAATTCACACCATCCTTGGCACGCAGCATATTTGTTCCTGAGATACGCTCTGTAGTCCCTATTGAGATACTACTGTGAGTCGCATTACGCCCTTGATAAAGTGCGGTGGTATCTGACACATTATTTTTAATCGGTGTACCACAACTATAGACATTACAGGTCGAACCCTTTAAATCTGTTGTACCCAATCCGCCCCCATAATTTTGATAAATTTGATTATAAATAGCAGGAATATTGGGAATACGTGTCACTTCTAAAATAATATTATTGCCTTCTGAACCGACAACGAAAGGCTGGTACATATTACCAAGCACCAAGTTAATATTTGGACTATAGAGATATAAGCCCTCAGAATCATGAAATATAGGAGCATCACTTCCATTCAAGGCCGGGGTCGGGACATTACCATCAAGCGCATCTGTTTTTGCTGCGGTACTGAGACGAATACCTTTACTGTTAAGATTACTATCGCTACTGCTTAGAGTTTCTGGTCGATCATTGGTATTCAGACGAACAATACTCGCCATACCCAATGTTTGGCTGTAATTCTTATTGTCAGATTCTAAGGTTTGAAATAACCGAACTTGCGAGCCATTAAAACTCAGACCATTGGCAACAAATTGGGTTCTTAATCGGTAATCCGTATCAAGTCCTGATATTGGCCCACCTGTTATAGGATCTACAGCATTCGAGGAATTAAGCTCACGTGCAAAAATATCACTCCAGAAGCCCAGCTTGATATTATTATCACTTTCAACCCCTGTAATTGGACTTAATGGGGCTTCCAAAGCAATATAGCCTACATCTTTAGCAGCGTCCTTAAACTGTTTGACGTTTTCAGTTCCTGCCCGAAATAACCAGGGATTATCTGCTGATCCCCAGCTGAAACCCTGATTACTGTATCGTGTGCTTAAAGAACCATCGCTTTTCGATAATGCCAGACCATAAATAAATACATCGGCTTTAGTTCTTAAAGTGCTCACAGAGCTTTTAGCAGCTTCAGTTTTAGCAGCCTGATCTGCTCTAGCAATGATTTCAGCCATAGCAGCACTATCTGCATCTTTCATCATTCCGGCTAGAGCAGCTTCCAATTTTTTGTTGTATTCTGCTTTAACTAGTTCAATAATTCTTGCATCTACAATTGCTCCAATAATATTCTGCCTATCAACCGCCGTACTCCATTCAGTATTTGGAATCTGCTGATTAGCATTTTGCCCATATAGAAATTGAATCATTTCAAGGGTATTTAAATTTGCATATTCATCAGACTTATTTGGTTGCAGTGGCGTTAATTCATATTCTGTTGTGCCATCATGCTTGATATCATAATCAATACCTGGTGAGGTATTACCTGCACCATTATAATAATCATCACGACGTTGGTCATAATAGGCTTTCATAAAGTCTGTATTATAATAATAATCAACTAATTCTTGCTTAAATGCGTCCCGGTTAGCTTGTGTGTCATAAGTATTCTTAATCGTATTATAGTTATCATTATAAAAATCAGTTTTTAAGGTATCAAAGGCTTGCTGATACTCAGTTGCATAATTCTGCGTTCTTTCAACATGAAAAGCATTATCATATGTAGATTTATAAACTTTGTCGTATACACGCTGCCCAAGTTGGTTGTAATTTTCACCCGTCGGGATAATACGAATAAAGCCTGTATCTGCTTGTCCGGGGTTTTCAATGCCTCTGGCATAACTAGAACTAGCAGAAAGATCGTTAGGGCCTTGAAACACCATTTTAAAATCATCAAGTACCAGCGCAACACCCTCACCGGTGGTGTCAGAAAGAGAAGAATCTGATAATTCCTGCATCGCATGTGCAGAAGGCAACAGGCTGAAACCGATTGTCATCGCCAAATAACTTTTGCGAAATTTAAATATATCTTTTATCTGAGCCATCTCACTCTTTCCTTTTTATTCGATGCTCCGCACCTTATGCTTCAGCTTCCCAGCCGCCAATCTTTGATTTTTTATAATGCATCGCATCTTTTTTATGGTTATGCGGAATCCATTATGCTGATTTTTGATACAGATGCCAAAGCCAATTAGGCGAAAAATAGCAGTTTCCGATGAATGAAAATCTCAAAAAAATAAACGGGACATAAAGTCCCGTCATTCAATATTTTAAAACAATTAGGTCTTCGGCAAAGTAACGCCTGTCTGACCTTGATATTTACCACCACGATCTTTATATGAGGTTTCACAGACTTCATCAGATTCAAAAAACAGCATCTGCGCTACACCTTCACCTGCATAAATACGCGCAGGAAGATTGGTAGTATTTGAAAACTCTAAAGTGACGTGTCCTTCCCACTCTGGCTCAAGCGGAGTCACGTTAACAATGATGCCACAACGCGCATAAGTAGACTTGCCCAAGCACACGGTCAAAACATTACGTGGAATGCGGAAATATTCGATGGTACGCGCCAAAGCAAACGAGTTAGGCGGAATGATACAGACATCCGACTCGATATCAATAAAGCTGCGTTCATCAAAGTTCTTCGGATCGACAATTGCAGAATGCACATTGGTGAATACTTTAAATTCACGTGCACAACGCACGTCATAACCATAGCTGGATACGCCATACGAAATCAGCTTTTGACCATTTTCATCCAAACGTACCTGGTTTTCTGCATACGGTTCAATCATGCCGTGTTTTTCGCTCATTTCGCGAATCCAACGATCAGACTTAATTGCCATTGATATAATCCAAAAATCTTAAGAACAAGTTATTGCGACGTACTTTAACTGAAATTGACACTAATGAAAATAAGTGAAAGGCTTAGAGCTAAAGTTGCCAAAAAATTGCTGATTGAGATCAGCTTATAAACTTAAAAGTGCAGAATAGCTTAAAGGAATGGAAAAGCTCATTAATACCAGCGAAGCCGTTTTCTGCAGGTTTTTCTGATTGAGCCAGCGACTGTTTTTTCTAGCCAGGATTGAACCCAGAAAAGTCCAGAAGAATGCAATCGGGATCAACAGAAGCAAGAAAACCAGCATATGAGTCACATAATGTTGGCCGCTTTTCCAGACAATGACAGGAAAGATCGCTGAGGCAAATAAAAGTGCTTTAGGATTAAGCAAGGTTGCCAAAAATAATTCTCGTGCGCGAATCGAGACATTTTCAAGATTTTCGCTTATTTCTGCAGTCCGCCATAATTTCACAGCGAGAAATAGAATATAGCCAGCACTAAAAAGTTTGAGAATGGTCGGTAAAAGCGGAAGATGAACGGAAATTTTTCCGATCAGAATGCCCCATAAACTAATGGCAATCAGATAACCAAAGGCTTCCGCAGGAATTAAACGAAATGTTTTTTTAAATCCGACCTGAATGCCTGAAGATGCCAATAAGGTATTGGTTGGGCCTGGTGTTAAAAGAATGGTTGCCACTAAACCAATAAAAAACCATGAAATCATAGTTTGACCTCGCTCTAATCCGAGTAGCATAGAAGAATTCGGTCAGTGCTGCAAAAAAATAATTGTAAGAGAACATATAACCTAAAATTTAAATTTATTTATTTTAATTAATTCAAATACTTATATAAATGTTTAGGATAAATACCCGATAGTCATTTCAGTCAATTTCGGTCATTTAAATCGAGCTAATTTTAAAAATAAGAAATAAAAAGCCCTAGCTTTTAGCTAAGGCTTAAATATCTGAATTGTCTATAGAATTAGAAAATTCGGCTATGGTCTTTTTCTGCTTTGGGTAGCTGTGCGGCAATTTTCTCTGCAATCAGCATATAGCTTTCTGCAGCAGCATCTTCGGCAATGACAGAAGGTGTACCGGCATCCGCATTTTCACGAATTTTAGCATCCAAAGGTAAACGACCCAATAATGGGACTTGATATTGCTCAGACAGTTTATCGCCACCGCCTGTACCAAAAATCTGTTCCTCAAAACCACAATTTGAGCAGATATGGGTCGACATGTTTTCAATCACGCCCATGATCGGAATCTGCACGCGGTTAAACAATTCAATGCCTTTGGTCGCATCCAGCAAGGCCACGTTTTGTGGCGTTGTCACAATTACTGCGCCCGTTACCGGAATACGCTGCGCGAGAGTTAACTGGATATCACCTGTGCCAGGTGGCATATCAATCATCAGCACATCAAGGTCTGGCCATAGGGTCTGATTGAATAACTGCATTAATGCACCCGTGGCTTTTGGACCACGCCAGGCGACTGGAGTATTGTGATCTCCAGTTAAATGGCCAATTGATAATACCGCCATCCCATAGGCTTCGATAGGGACAAACTGCTCTGCTTCGATCATTGGCGTTTTGCCGGCATTGCCGAGCATAGTCGGAATACTTGGGCCGTAAATATCGGCATCTAGTACGCCTACGCGCAGGCCTAATTTCTGTAGAGCCAAAGCCAGATTTACAGTCGTGGTCGATTTACCTACGCCACCTTTACCAGATGACACCAGAATCACATTTTGAATCCTTGGGTGTTTTGGAACATTACGCTGTTGCGGCGCAGCTTTTTGAATAGGTGGATTATTTGGATCAGCTTCTTCTGTTTTTGCAGGCTGTGCCGACGCATCAACCACAGGGGGAAGATTGGGTTTTGCTTCCGCTTTAGGCTCGCTTGAACAGTTTTCACCTTCAGCATGGTTATGCCCGCAACCCCCTTCTTTCTTATGTCCAGTTTTCTGCTGAATCACATGCATATTCAGTTCTTGAATACCACATTTTTGCAAAGCTTCCGCCAGTTCATCATGAATCTGTTGCAGCTGCGCTTTTTCTTCTGGATAGGTATTCAAAGTGATTTGCAGAATCTCACCCTGTACATTGACCTGCGTAATACGATCTTTCAAGGCATTGCTGGAATTTGGCAAGATATAGTTTTGCAGTACGTTTTGCACAGCTTCTTCGTTCACCTCCTTGGAAGGCGAAAAAACCGATTTAAGCGAAGAAAGCCAAGACATAGGTTACTCCAAAAATGTAGATCGACATCTGAATCGCTTAGTTTAACGGGGTTTTAGGCGAAGGTTAAGCACTGTATTGGAGAAGATGAAACAGATATCTTCAATTTCCAACCATTTTACTCGGTTTTTTGAAATGTTTTATGAAATCTTGGTGAATAGAAATAATGAAAGAAAAGAGAGATGGGACTATTTTGATGTAATAAATTTTTTTTATTTATCTCGAGCGTGTTAAGCCACTTTAACCCTCTGTGATTAAAGTGGCTCTACGATCACAGACTATTTATGATTTTTATTGTTTTCAGATTTGTCCTGTTGATCCTTTTTATTTTTATCCTGATCTTGTTTCGATTCATCCTTTTTGGACTGAGAGTTGCTTTCTGAATCTGTATCTTTGGCATCTTGCTGCTGATCAGAATCACCTTCCTTCGATTGATTATCTTTCATTTTGTTCATCGTATCAGTCGCCATCTGTTTCAGCTCAGCGAACTTAACCGAGGCTTCACTGACTAAGTCTGTGATTTTTTGTCTGGTATCTTCAAACTTATGCATGGCTTCATCTTTTAAATTTGCCATACCTGCCTGATGATCGGTCTGACCATCTTTAGCATTTTGTTTATCTGACTTGTTAGATGACTTATCTTGAGAGGTATGATCCGCTTTGGCTTTTTTCGCATCATCCGAACCTTGCTCAGCATTTTGCTGGTTGTCAGATTTGCCATGTTTCAGCTCATTCAGAAGCTTTTCACCTTTTTGCAATAGCTCTTCACCAATCGCTATCGCTTTGGCTTTTAAGTCATCCATCTTAAAGCTTTCAGTTTTTTTATCAGACTGATTCTCTTGAGAACTGTCTTTTTGCGCTGATTGCTCAGCATTTTCCTCTTTACCGTTATGCTGGGTATCAGACTTCTGATCAGCATGGGTCTGGGCACTTTGCCCGTTCTTATGTTCCTGATTATGCTGTTTATCCAGCTCGTTTTGCTTTTGCTCTTTTGCAAGCTGATCATTCAATTCGCGTGCATGTTGTTCTTTATCTTGATTTTGCTTCGACGTATTGTTTTGGTTCTGCTGAATCATGAGGTACCCTCCTTAGGCATATCATATAAACAATCAGCCATTTTTTTAGCACAAAGCATCACGCGAATCGGGCGAAGTAAGCAAACTGCAACAAAGCCTGTACAAGTTGTTGCTATTGTTTGCAGGATGTAGCATGAGCTGAGTCAAATCTGTATTGAAAAGCTATATGCTAAAGATGATGCAGGCTTTTGTATTCGGGCTGTCCAAGTCCATCTATTCGCAGGGTTTCAGCAAAGTATTTCTTTGCAATTCTGTCAGCACACTTCTACCCTGCTAATTCAAATTCCGTCATGGCGTAATTTTCAAAGCTAAAGGGCGCATGTTGCCAATCCACATCAGCTGTTTATAGAGTGCAAATTTATCATGAGACATTACTTCAGGTTAGGCACGCAAAGTACTCATAAAGCTGACCGCAGAGAACAACCATATAAACAGAATGAAGCTGCGTGCTTGATTGAAATTGTCTACATCTGTGCCATGTAGCATGTTGTGCCGGGTCATGGTCACATTCGAGCTTGAATCCATTTTATAGGCAGCAAGTTCAGCAAAATACGGATTCAGTTCAATGGCGATTTTGAACTTATGCCACAGGCTTTTAATTTCATTGCCTTTTAAACCCGGTACAATTTTATAGACATCGACAAACTTGGTGCCATTTTGCTTTAAAAAGCCTGTTTTGATCAGAATATCAGTCAAAATGCCTTCAAGTTGTGCATAGACATTGGGAATACAACCACTGTAAAAACCAAGCTTGTACATTTTCAAGCTTTCAAGCAGCACCTGGCGACGCTTGGCTTTAATCTCTTCATCAATCTCTAAGGCATCAAAGGCTTTGAGCATTTCAGTTTGGAAATATTCGCTATTGATCATATCGAGTAAATTAAATTGCTCAACATCTTCAAATTGGTGAATGGTTGGCCAAAAATGCATGAGGTTTAAAGCATCATTGGCAAACTTCGCGCCAATCGGTTGATCCAACTGATCTGCAAGCACTTGGAAGTAAGCATCTTGCTCTGCCAAGCCCGATAAGGTTTTAATTAAAAGTGTATGTTCATCTGCCGAGATGCATTCAAGATAAGCTTTTGCATCTTTTAAAATCTGACTGCCCAATTGTTTTTGACTCGCAGCATTTTGCTTAATACGCGTGACAGGTTGGTCGAAATCCAAATCATCTTCGTCAATCATGGTTTTCTGGCTCAAAGCTTTTACATCAATGACCTATTATTACTGTTATTTGCAGCGCAATATAGAGAAATCTACATTTCCAAGACATTCTGTAAATACAAAGACATTTAGACACGAATTATCGTTGAAAGGGACTTGATTCACTTAAAGGATTGCTTTGTATTCGGACGTGCATCAGGTAAAATCATGCACCTTGCATAATATACGAATGAGAGAGTCATATCCGTGCGTAATATCTTAGTCACTAACGCCCTTCCATACGCCAATGGCCCGATTCATATGGGTCACCTACTCGGTTATATCCAAGCTGATATTTGGGTACGTGCGATGCGTGCAATGGGCCATGATGTGACTTATGTCTGTGCGGATGATGCTCACGGAACTGCGATCATGCTGCGTGCCGAAGCGAATGGCATTTCACCTGAAGCGCAAATTGCCAATGTGCAAAAAGAACACATTCGTGACTTTGACGGTTTCGGTGTGCATTTCGATCATTATGATTCTACACATAGCGATACCAACCGTGCCCGTGCGTCAGAAATCTATGTGAAAAACCGTGATGCGGGCAATATTGCAGTTCGTCCGGTGACCCAGCTTTTTGATCCTGAAAAAGGCATGTTCCTGTCAGACCGTTTCATTAAAGGCACCTGTCCGAAATGTAAGGCGGAAGATCAGTACGGCGACTCATGTGAAGTCTGCGGTGCAACTTATAATGCGACAGAGTTGTTGAATCCGCATTCCACTTTAAGTGGCGCAACTCCAGTCGAAAAATCATCTGATCATTACTTCTTTAAATTGCCAAATTTTGGTGAATACCTGCAAAAATGGACTCGTGATGAAGGTCGCTTGCCGGTATCGATTGCCAACAAGCTGGACGAATGGTTTGAAAATGGCTTGAATGACTGGGACATCTCACGTGATGCGCCATACTTCGGTTTTGAAATTCCAGATGCGCCAAACAAATATTTCTATGTTTGGGTCGATGCGCCGATTGGTTATATGTCGAGCTTTGAAAACTACATCAAAACCAAACGTCCTGAATTGAATTTTGATGACTACTGGAAAAAAGATTCTGAAAATGAGGTCTATCACTTCATTGGTAAAGACATCGTTTATTTCCATGCCCTGTTCTGGCCGGCAATGCTTGAAGGTGCAAACTACCGCACGCCATCAGGCTTATTCGTGAATGGTTTCTTGACGGTAAATGGCCAAAAGATGTCAAAATCTCGCGGCACCTTTATTAAAGCGGAAACCTATTTAGAGCATTTAAATCCTGAATATTTACGCTACTATTTCGCGTCGAAACTTTCAGACAAAGTTGAAGATTCAGACTTAAATCTGGATGACTTTGTACAAAAAGTGAATTCAGACCTAGTCGGTAAAGTGGTGAATATCGCCAGCCGTTGTGCGAAATTCATTAACACTAAATTTGATAACAAGTTAAGCACTACATGTGCTGAACCTGAATTGGTACAAAGCTTTATTGATGCAGGTAGTTCAATTGCTCAGGCTTATGAAGCACGTGAATTCTCGGCTGCGATTCGTGAAATCATGGCACTAGCAGACAAAGCCAACCAGTACATCGACGAGAAAAAGCCTTGGGCACTTGCGAAACAGGAAGGTCAGGAACAAAAGGTTCATGATGTATGTTCTGTGGGGATCAACCTGTTCCGTCAATTGGCAGTTTACTTGGCTCCTGTATTGCCGACACTAGCTCAACAGGTTCAAGATTTCTTGCAACTTGAAAGCTTCGATTTTGCTTCTCGCAAAACCATTCTAGTGGGTCATGAAATTGCATTGTTCCAACCCTTGATGCAACGTGTAGATCCAAAAGCGGTTGCTGCCATGGTGGATGCATCTAAAGATTCTTTAGCTGCTCCTGCTGAACCAGCAAAAGCTGAGAAGAAAAAAGAGAAGAAGATTGAAAAGAAAGCTGAACCTAAAGTCGGTGAAGCTGAAATCATTAATATTGATGATTTTATGAAAGTTGACCTGCGTGTGGCTGAAGTTTTGGAAGCGGCTACGGTTGAAGGTTCTGACAAACTGCTTCAACTCACTTTAAACGTTGGTGAAGCTGAGCCACGTAATGTGTTCAGTGGTATTCGTGAGTTTTACCAACCTGAAGACTTAAAAGGTAAACTGGTGGTGATGGTGGCAAACCTTGCGCCACGTAAAATGCGTTTTGGTATTTCGAACGGAATGGTTTTAGCTGCGGGTAATGGTGACGGTGTTTGGGTGATTTCACCTGAATCTGGTGCTAAACCGGGTGATAAAGTGTCTTAATTTTTCAGATTAAGACAAGAAAAAAGCCTCTACGTTGTAGGGGCTTTTTCATCAATATTAATTTGACCAAATTTGGTATTAATATCTAAATAATCATAAATGGCTTCAACTTTATTTTTCAATTTCATATCATGTGTAAAGAAGTAATGACAGAATGAAGCGATCTGTGCATGTGTAAAATCACTCATTGCACGCTGTACACCATTGGTGTGATCCAATTCAGTATCCTGATTAAAACCTAAGAAATTCATCATGTTATACATAATATTTACTTTTTCATAATTGTAAAGTTCTCTTGCTTTCACATTTTCGATAATTTTGAAATTCCAAAAATCATCAATACCAAAATTTTTGTACCCTTCTTTATCTTTATACAAATTCCAAATTTTTTGTACCACATTCGGCATCTTAATATTGTTCAAGTGCTTTGGCTGAACACCTATTGCTGTTCGAAAAACTTCCGTCATTTTCTCATTGTCTGCATGCTCAATAATTTTTTCTAACATGAGATCAATTGCTTTTTCATAATCAATTTTTTGATTGTTTATTTGCTTATACAAGGCCTCTGATCTATCTTTAAACAGTGAATGATTACTTAATTCATTTTTAGCCTTTTCCATTATTTTTAAATTATTTTCATAAGCCAACAATGCGTCTCTTTTGATTTCATTAATATTTTTATTTTTTTGATAACTGAATAGAAAGTGATTGTAAATATGCTGATCTAAAAAAGCCCAATTCTGCTTATTTTCTAAATACCTAACAAACCACTCTTTAACAGGAAATGTTGAAATTACACATTTATCAAGAAATTCAAAGTTTCTGTTGTAAGCTATTCGAATATGATTTGCATCTAACAATTCAAGTACATTTAAATATTTTCCAATATTCTCTTCATTTCCAGAGTTAAGAAATGCTTTATAAATTTCACCGAGAGTTGCATCAGAATAGACAACCTGAAAGTTTTCTCTGAAATAAGCATAGACTTCAGGGCGCCGATCAAATTTTTTAGCAAATAAATCTAGGATATTTTGATCTAAATAGGCTAAAGGCTTTCCCTCATACTCTGGTTCTTCCATACACTGCCCTCAATTTGAAAAAATGATTACTTTATACTCATGAAAAATAGTAGGCAATGTGATAAAAATAATCCATCCCTTTAAAACTTATAAGAATCCTATGAAAACCTTAAACCCCCTATTCCTCACACTTGCCCTAAGCACCACAGCAATCGCGACCCAAGCGTCTGAACCCACCACCATCACTACCTAAAAATAACTCGCTGGCTAATCCTCTCATAAAATCAAAATATCAAAAAAGCCCCTATCTCTAGAGGCTTTTTACTGCTGGGTCACTTAGCCTTGCAACACAAATTCCCAAATCACATAGCCCAGTCCAAAGCCCAGTAGTGAATATAAGGTAATAATGAAAAATACAAAGCTGGCATTGTTTTTTCTTTTCCAAAAACTCATAGCGACACCCAAAGCTTGTTCGTAATACCCCATGTTAACGAGCTTTTCATAAAAAGTGAAATATATCTAAGCATTTTATTTATAATAATATTTTAATGAAAAATAGGTTCTTAACTTTCAAAAAATCAATATACAGATTCTGACTGAATTTTTAGTACAGATGCCAAATCGTCCATTCTATTTTAAAAAATGGTAAATATATTCATATTCTTTTTTGCTCACATCCATGCTAATACATAGAATTGACTTTAATTACATAAGAATAGCCATGAAATACTTCACCTCTTCTCTCGTCATGTCACTGCTTGCTTTAGGTTTAATGGCGGGTATCTCTCAAACCCATGCACAAACCGTTTCTAGCACCCAACAACAAAAACAGGTTCCCGGTTATTATCAACATAACTTCGGGGATTACCAGATTACTGCACTGCTAGATGGGACCAATTATCTATCCAAAGCCTTATTTAAAGATATTCCAGCAGCCCAAGCTGACCAGATCTTAAAAAAATACTACGTCGATCAGGCCAAAGGCATCCAAACCTCCGTGAATGCATTTCTGATCAATACAGCCAAAGAACTGGTTCTGGTCGATAGTGGGACTTCAAGCTGTAATGGTCCACACCTAGGTTCAGTGTATTCCAATTTACAGGCTTCAGGACATAAACCTGAACAGGTCAATGCCATCCTGCTCACGCATTTGCATCCTGACCATGTATGCGGCATCAGCAATAATGGCGTGGCCAATTTTCCCAATGCCAATATTTATGTGTCTCAAACTGAACTGGATTTCTGGATGAATCCTAAAACAGCAGACAAATTACCAAAAGCCAAGCAGGCAGGTTTTTTGGGCACAGTCGATAAAATCAAGAAAGCCATTGCCCCCTATCAGGTCAAGAATCAGCTCAAAACCTTTAAAACTGGCGATAAAATCCATGCTTTCGATGTCATCAGTTCGGCTGGACATACACCGGGGCATTTTGGTTTTAGCTTAAAATCACAAGGTCAGCAGATAGTGTTTATTGGAGATATTGTGCATTCACATACGCTGCAGTTTGATCGTCCACAGACCGGCGTTGACTTCGATGTCGATCCGAAAAAGGCGATTGAAACCCGCTTAAAGTATTTTGCTGAATATGCGAAGAATGGTCAGACGTTAGCTGCACCGCATTTGCCATTTCCGGGGATTGGACATATTTATTCTAAAGACAATAAAAGCTATCAATGGATTCCGGTACATTTTAAAGATTAATTGAATACTTCAATAATTTTATCTAAGCATGAAACCCTAATTTTTTAGGGTTTCATTTATTTTAAATATCCTTCAGCCAGATTCCCTATGACTTGGTAAATTTAAAACTTGAATGACGCTTTGAAATTTAAAAGCAATAGTTTCGTTTATTTTTAAATTTTTTCTTAAAAATCTTTTACTTTTTACGTGCACCTTTAGCATGCTTTTTTAGCACCGTTTTTCTTACGATAAATATAAACACCTAAAAATTAAATATAAATTTCAATTTTATGAACTCTCGCCATGTCTTAGTTTGGTGCAAAAAAATAGTAACGTGCTTTATATCGAGTCTTATCAATTTCAAGAAATTCTTCATCAAAATTTCCCTTGCTTAGCCCTCTTCTACTATCCATTTGCCTCTATATACTGACTTTCTTTTGTGATCCCGCGCACTAAATTGGAACGCACCATGCAAAATATAGACTTATTATTTCTTCTTCTCGGTGCAGTTCTAGTGCTTGCCATGCATGCTGGATTTGCTTTTTTAGAGCTTGGAACAGTTCGACATAAAAACCAGGTCAATGCCCTAAGTAAAATTCTAACCGACTTTGCCATCTCCGCCATCGCCTATTTTTTAGTGGGCTACTATATTGCCTACGGTCAGCACTTTTTCCATGATGCTGCAACCTTGTCTGCCGATCATGGCTACAATCTGATGCGCTGTTTTTTCCTGTTGACTTTTGCTGCAGCAATTCCAGCGATTATCTCTGGAGGGATTGCAGAGCGTGCCAAAATGCGTTCACAGGCTTTAGCGACATTATTTCTGGTTGCGCTGATCTATCCGTTTTGTGAGGGTATGATCTGGAATGGCAACCTTGGTTTTCAGGATTGGCTGACCCATGCATTTGGTGCAAGTTTTCATGATTTTGCCGGTTCAGTTGTCGTTCATGCAATGGGCGGCTGGATCGCACTGGCCGCAATAATCCTACTTGGTGCGCGTCATGGCCGTTACAAAAAAGATGGCCGGATCACCGCGCATCCTCCTTCATCAATTCCTTTTTTGGCTTTGGGTTCCTGGATTCTGATTGTTGGCTGGTTCGGCTTCAATGTCATGAGCGCGCAGCGGCTGGATGCCATCTCTGGACTGGTCGCCATTAATTCTTTGATGGCCATGGTCGGTGGAACAATAGCAGCCAAAGTTGCGGGGAAAGATGACCCGGGCTTCCTGCATAATGGTCCCTTAGCAGGTCTGGTGGCGATTTGTGCCGGATCAGATGTCGTTCATCCCTTGGGTGCTTTTTTTATCGGGATCAGCGCCGGTATTATTTTTGTGAAACTCTTTACCTATACCCAAAATAAACTCAAAGTGGATGATGTATTGGGGGTTTGGCCTTTGCATGGCGTTTGTGGTGCTTTTGGCGGATTAGCTGTGGGTATCTTCGGTCAGCAATGGCTTGGAGGAATGGGAGGAGTGTCTTTAATTTCACAACTCATAGGTACAGTGCTGGCGATTGTCATTGCTTTGGCGGGTGGTTTTTTGGTGTATGGCCTGCTTAAGGTTTTGATGGGTATTCGCCTGACTGAGGAAGAAGAGTTCAATGGTGCAGACTTGTCGATTCATCGTATTTCTGCTAATTCGGAAGAAAATACTTTTTAATAGACATAAAAAAAGCCTCTACGACTAGGGGCTTTTTTTATAGCGTATAGTATTAAGGATTCAATGAGTTTTGCGCAAAATGTAGTGAGCGAGGTCCATATAGCAAACCTTTCTGTTGTGGCAAACGAGGTGTATATAGTAAATGACTAACTGTTCCTGATAATACATATGCTTTATCACTTAGATGATTAGATATCTGATCTACTAAAGCGCCCACTAACATGCCAACCAATCCTGCATTGCTATTATTATTAGCAAGCTGTTGTTTCTCGGTCCCTTCCCAAAGTAATTCACCTGTTTTCAGATCAACCAGTTTTGCCTCAACTGCGACTGTTGCTACAGTTTGAATTACTTGATACTTAGAACCGTATTCCTTTACTTTAATATAAAGTGCTGCGTCTGCACCGAAAATTTCCTTTAATTTTTGTGGACTCACCATCTGTGCATCAGAACCATTGTAGACACCATTTTCTTTAAACATGGTATCAACTACGCTTATTGGGAAAACATAATAACCAGCTTCCGCAATTGGAACTGTTACTGTTGACCAATAACTATAAGGTGCTCGCGTATCCGGTGATTCATTTACAGGTGGCATTACCAAAATAGATTTTGGCATATGGGCTGTATAGCTGCTCAAATCACGCGTGTTTTGAGGTGCCATAGTACAACCTGTAAATAAAATTGCTACTGCACTTAAAGCGAATAAATTTTTCATTTTTTCGCTCCCATCACACTTGCACCTGTCATTTTTTGCAATAAACGATCCATTAAGATAGTTGACTCAGGATAAACTTGTCGTTCTAATTCAAAGTATTCAATTGCACGTGGGCCATTATTAATATTGAGATTTAACAAACCTAAATGTGCATATAGACCTGGTGGAACTGCCGCATTTTTTGCTTTCGCTTTTTCAATATCTTTTTCAAGTTTAACAATCTGCTCTTGCGGAGAAACCTTTTCTGGAACAGTTAAAAGTAAATATGTTTGCTGTGGATATTGTCCCCAGCTGTATAGTGATTTTGGTGCGCTTACACACCCTACTAAACTTAGTGAAACTAAGCATCCCACTAATAGGAATAATTTTTTCATGCTTCAAACCTATTATTTGTTAGACCATTTATTGGTTTGAATATCGAGTACAAGATTATTCACTGCTTCACGTACAGCCAAATCTAAAACTTTCCCATTAAGTGTTGAATCATAAGAAGCTGATGAACCAAAACCTAGCACTTCTCGCTCACTCAGTGCATACTCACCTGCTCCATGAACAGAATGAACTACTTCAGCTGTCTTTACATCTACAATATTTAAATTTACCTTGGCATAAGCAATTTGAGTTTTACCACGGCCCAATACACCAAAAAATTGATGATCACCGACTTCTTTACGGCCAAATTCAGATACATCACCTGTAAGTACATAACGTGCACCTTTAATAGATTGTGATGTTTTATTAAAGCCAGATTCTTGTTGAAGTTCGGACAAGTTATCTCGATTAAGGACAGAAAAATAACCCGATTGCTGTAAATGTGTTTCTAAAATAGTCTTAGCTTGACCACCCAAACGATCAACATTGTCTGAAAAAATGCCTCGCATATAACTCGAACGGTTATCAAACTTACCAATTGATACCGGAGTTTTAATACCATTATATTTAACAGCCGCAGTCGCAGCGGTTACTTGGGGAGCTTGAATCGTTTTAGAAGTCTCTGTAGTAGAACAGGCGGTAAACGTGAAACACCCAAACGCAGCAATTAACAATCTTTTATTAGACATATCATCCCTCTGATATTTAGTAATTTAAAAATCAAGGAATGATAACAATATTAGTAAACAATTAAACAAAATCTGA
Organism: Acinetobacter sp. TWP2-2-3; assembly: GCF_049896445.1. Lineage (GTDB taxonomy): Bacteria > Pseudomonadota > Gammaproteobacteria > Pseudomonadales > Moraxellaceae > Acinetobacter. Next base: position 113,154 of record NZ_JAFCUI010000002.1, on the reverse strand, counting down.
AATATTTTATTTTTTATTTATTTCATACCAAAAATTAATTTTAAGCCAAGTACCGTCATAACTGCGCCTGCTGCGCGGTCAAACAAAGCCTTAAACTTCAAATAAACACGACGTGGCTTTTCCGCAGATAATGCAACTGCGACTAGTGAACACCAGCCTGCATCAATAAAGAAACATAAGACAGGCAAAACAAAATAAAAATATGTTGGAATTTCTTTGGGCAATAACGCGGTAAAAATACTGGCTAGCACAATCGCAATTTTGGGATTGGACAACTGCGTGATTAAACCGGTGGTAAAGGCACGACGTAAAGACATCTGTTTGCTAATGGTTGTATCCGCTTCGATTGGATCTTTGGCATGTTTAATGATTTTAAACGCCAGCCAAAGTAAATATAAACCACCACAAATTTTTAAGGCCAGATAAGCTGAAGGTACAGCTAGTAAAAATGCCTGCAAACCGAGAACCGCCAACAGACCAAAAATCGCTGCACCGAGACCAGTACCCAATGCAGTAAATAAACCATGTTTACGTGAAATGGCAATTGAGTTTTTTGCCACATAAATAGAAGTCGGCCCGGGGCTCATTGCGCCTAACATCAGGGCAAAAGCAATCGAACCTAAAATCCAGAATGATTCCACGAGATAACCTGACTTAAAAATTGAAGGGCTATTTTAAGCAAAAACCTGACGATTTGCTGTAAAAATTTCTGGATTTGTCATGAATTTTAACTATGGCAATTACTTAAGGTTTTAACTGATCCTGAGCACTCAAATGCTTGTCTAGCAGTTGATAATCCTGCTCATGTACAGGTACGCCACCAATAATCATGGTGCGGGTTTCTGTTTTAGGTTTATTCATCGCATCATCACAGCCCGACAGACTGAGCAGCATGCCGACCCACACAGCATAGGATAATATTTTCATTATTCTACCCTCCTCAGGGTTTCCTCTGTTTAGATTAGCATTGTTATTTAAATTATCAGCAGAATATTTGTGACAATCTACAACCAACTCCATAGCTCTCAGCGAATAATGGCTTATTGAAAAGCTCTGATTTTTAGCACTTCCGCTATAATGTTTTAATAACCTACTATCTTAATGTCTATGTTTGAAAAAATTGCTCAAAATATTCCAGATCAACAGATTAATTTTCACGATATTACTTTAACAATACGTCGTCTGGATCTGGTGCATCCGCAAATTTCGGGCAACAAGTTTTTTAAACTGAAATACAATTTTCTTGAAGCCAAAAGACAGGATTATCAGCATATTCTGAGTTTTGGAGGTGCTTATTCCAATCATATTGCCGCTACTGCATTTGCCGCACAGCAGTTTGGTTTTCAGAGTGTTGGTATGATTCGAGGTGAAGAACTGGCTGATCACCCATTGAATCCAACATTAGCCACCGCCCAAGAATTCGGGATGCAGTTGCATTTCGTCAGTCGTGATGAATATCGACGCAAGCAACAGCCTGAGTATTTGGCCGAACTCGCTCGACAATTTCCTGAACATTATATTATTCCTGAAGGTGGAACCAATGCTTTGGCGATTCAAGGTTGTCAGGAAATATTAAAAGATGGCGATGCGCAATTTGATGTGATTTGTTGTGCAGTAGGCACCGGTGGCACCATCAGCGGATTGATCGAAGCCAGTCATGGGCATCAACAGGTTTTAGGATTTTCTGCACTGAAAGGTTCATTTTTAAAAGATGAAATCGCTCAACTAACGAATAAAACCAACTGGAATATTCTCGATGATTATTGCTGTGGTGGCTATGCCAAAACCAGTGCAGCCTTGATGCAGTTTATCCGGGATTTTGAAGCGGAATTTGCAATTCCACTGGAGCAGATCTACACGGCTAAAATGCTGATGGGGATTTTTGATCTAATCGAGAAAAATTATTTTCCGGCTGGATCAAAACTGTTGGTGATTCATACTGGTGGTCTGCAAGGCCGTCATATTCCCTTTGGTTTTACAGCAACCTAAGCTTCAATCGGTTGATTATTATTTAAGGCAATTAACCCTTTGACCAAGCGGTAGATATGCCAGATAAAGACCAGAAATACAATCAGGAAACCAATCAAGATCACAGTCAATAAGCCACCGACGATATAGCCCAGCAAACTGATCCAGAAGGTTTTAATTTGCCAGTCGACATGACTTTCCAGCCAGGTACCGCGCATTTCATCACGCTTGATATAATTCATCACAATCGCAATAAATGGGGTCAGACCAAGAAAAAATCCTAAAATATAAAGAATATAAGTAATGAGATTATATTGTTTTAAATCTTCCGCGCTTGCCATTCGCTTTTCCTTGTTATTATGTTTTTAGTTTGTACAAAAACTATGCATGAGTTTTAGACAGCTTTCAAATATTTTATGTTTAAAATCCACTGTGAATCTGCAATCACGGAACTGATTTTTCTGGAATAGAGAAAGCTGAAATAAAATTGTCTATAATGCTTCCCTTTTCTTCTCCCTTGAGTGTGTGATGTCTTCCAAGCAATACGATGTTCTAGTCATAGGTGCCGGTGCCTCAGGTTTAATGACGGCGTATATGGCTGCGCAACGTGGGCGTAAAGTCGTGGTAGTGGAAAAAGCCAATAAGGTTGGCAAAAAAATCCTGATGTCTGGCGGTGGTAAATGTAATTTCACCAATCTGGAAGTCGAACCGAGCAATTACATTTCACACAATCCACATTTTGTGATTTCAGCTTTAACGCGTTATACCAACTGGGACTTTATCGGCTTGGTATGTGGATACGGCATTGCTTATGAAGAGCGCAAACATGGACAGCTGTTTACCTTAAATGGTGCAAAAGATATCTTGTCGATGCTGCTAGCGGAATGTGACAAAACCGGTCTGGTCGATATTAAAACCAGCTGCGAAGTGAAAGCAGTCAATCTAGTCGATGATCAAGGCTTTCAAGTGGCGACCTCACTAGGATATTTTGAAGTTGAATCTGTCGTCGTGGCATCTGGTGGTTTATCGATTCCTACGCTTGGCGGTTCAGGCATTGGCTATGAGATTGCAAAACAGTTTGGACATCACGTCTATCCAACCCGTGCCGGACTGGTTCCATTTACCTTCTCTGACGGATTTAAAGAAGTCACCACGCGCTTAAGCGGCAATGCCGTAGAAGCAACACTCTCCAATGAACTCAACAGCTTTACCGAAGCACTACTATTTACCCATCGTGGTTTGAGTGGGCCAAGTTCCCTGCAACTTTCCAATTACTGGAATGTCGGGCAGAGCTTTAAGGTAGATTTTCTTCCAAGTGTTGATCTGTTGGATTTCTTCAAATCCAAAAAACAAAGCCAGCCCAAAGTCTTGTTACGTACACTACTCAATGAATATTTACCGAAAAGTGTGGTGGCTGAATTACAAAATCTGATCTGGACTGAAAGCGCTGAAACTGCCATTGGTAATATCAGCGATGACAAGCTGGAACAGATTGCGGCACGTCTGCATGGCTTTGAAGTGAAACCTTCAGGAACTGAAGGCTACCGTACAGCGGAGGTGACTTTGGGTGGTGTAGACACTACAGAAATATCCTCAAAAACCATGGAAAGTAAAAAGCAGAAAGGCTTGTATTTTATTGGTGAAGTGCTGGATGTTACTGGACATTTGGGCGGTTATAATTTCCAATGGGCATGGTCATCGGCACATGCCGCATCGGAATATATTTAATCAATAGATAATCTGGATTGCTACTTAACTCATTCCAGATAATCTGTTTTAAACAGGTTAAGATTGGCCGTATTGGTTAGACGGTCAATCGCCAGCTGCATTTTTTGAGCTTCTCGCAGACATAGCGGTAAGTCATCTGCTGAAGATGCCATGAATTTATGTTGCAGTGCTTTCCACATATTGTTGATCTCCTTTTCTTTATATTTTTAATGCAAGAAAAATACCAAAATCATTTTAGTATTCACTTGAATATTCTATATTTTTTAAAAAATAAATTCTATTCCTAGCGACTGAGCAGGATTGACTTCTCAGTTAAATTCGTCTGCCTCTGGTATTTTCTTATCCAGCTCCCGCTCAGACTGCTCGTCCTGCTTGCTCTTTACAAAAATAAATCGATAGGCAGCGGTAAAAAAGCCAATCGTAATTCCTGCAATGACTAAAGGCGCCAGAACTTTGTTAGGTTTCTTGGTATTCATTCATTTTTCCTTATGACTGAACAAAATCGACCACATGAGCGTGGTCGATTTTGCTTAAAAATAAAAGGTTATTTCAGGTCATCTTTTTTCTGAGTTGAACGGTCAATATCGACATCTGGCTCTTTTTCTCCGGTTGAACCAAATGGATTATTGGCTGGTGGATGAGTCGGATCGACTTTTACTGAATCTGGTACGGCCTGATCCGCATCCGGATTGACAGGATCAATACCTAATGACTCATCATCCTGTGGTGCAGTGGTAAGGATTGCCGGGGTAGTATGGGATAAATCCGTACTCATAGGCGTACTCTTGTCTGAATCCTGATTTGGCACGATGCCTGCTCCTGGAGTTGTGATTGAGGAATCGCTAGTACCCGTAGCAGTTTGCGAACCACCAGAGGACTGGCTCATTGAGCTATCTGTAGAACTCATACCCATCGCCGCACCTGTAGTACCTGACATGTCGGCTGCACTTGTACCTGTGGTCTTGCTACCTAATCCAGAAAATATGCTGTTCTCAGCTTTTTCTTTGACTGGATTGGGTTCTTTAGCTTCTCGTTTGGCTTTATCAATCAAATCTGTGAGTACACGCTCCGCAGGTTGACGACCACCCAAACCAAATGCCAAGGCAAATGCCACTGCTACAGCACCCAAAGTTAGACCAAATGCCAAGTTAACAATTGAATCGGCAATACCCATGGCACGCAGACCCATTGCCACAACGAGTCCCATGATCAGAACACGAACCAGATTGGCTAACCAGCGTGAGCTGTTATATTCACCACGTTGTACGATATTCGCAACAATATTTGCCAGCCAGAAACCGATTACCAGAATCACCGCACCGAGCAGGATATTGGCACCGAAGTAGATGAACATTGCAATCAGACCACTGATCTGTTCAAAGCCCAGACGGTTCGCTGCTTCAGATACCGCAAATAGCATGGTGAATAAAACGATCAGGAAACCGACTACACTGGAAAGTTTAGTCGTGCCTAAAAAACGCTGGATATCCAGTTTGGCAGGAATTTCATCAACACCTGTACCGGCAACTACTTCAACTACCAGACGTGCTACCAGTTTAGAGACCACATACGCCAGAATCAGAATCAACGCAGCAGCGATAATATTCGGAATGGCATTCATGATTTCATATAGCATGGCTGTAGCAGGCTGAGAAATGGCCTCGATACCCAATGCTTCAAATGCAATGATCAGTGCCGTAATGATCACCACGGCGAAGATAAATGAACCAATCACCTGAGAAACATTCGAGTTTTTGAAGATGCCTACTTTTTCAGCATGTTGCTGTACGTTCAGACTGTTTAATAGTCCTTCAACAATACCGCGCACAATTTTCGCCAGAATATAACCGACAAAAATGATGACTGCAGCAATGAAGATGTTTGGTAAGTAACTAACAACATCGGTCAGCATATTTTGAACTGGTAACAGCAGACCGTTGAGACCCAGAATAGACAGCACGATTGGCAAGAACAGTAATAAAATTAACCAGTAAGCAATTTCACTGATGTTTTTACTAATCGGACTGACACCGACTTCAGCACTGAGTTTTTCATCGAGTTGCGTTCGGTCTAGCAGTTTTTGTAGCCCTATCTTCACCAGATTGGCCACAATCCAACCTATGAATCCGACTGCAATTGCACCTAGTAACTGCGGGATAAATAACAGGAACTGCTGGATCATATTACTGAATGGACCGCTGACACTGGTAAGATTGAGCACGTTCAGCGCACCAATCACGGCAATAATCAGAATAATCCAGAACACGACGCGGGCGATAATGCTCTCCACATTGGAGTGATGACCTGTCGCCGTATTTAAATGTGTATTGGTGCCCAGTTTTTGCAAGAGCTTTTTAACGCCTGCCGAGACCAGTAACGCAATGATCCAGCCAATTACTAATATGGCAATTGCACTAAGAATGGGATGGAACTGATCCCAATAGTACATGGCATCGAAGCCACCACGCGGGCTTCTCATATAATCATTCATGTTGTTCTACCCTCTTTGTTATTAAGCTATTTATCTGAAATCGGGGGCATCTCCCTGAAACAATCAGCCCCTTCTTTTTCCGGATTCATATTAGATTTGATGTTTTCAGGCTCAAGCCAGGTAGATGGCACTACCTTAAAACATCACCATCCATTGCAAAAAAGCCCCAGTGGTTCACTAGAGCTTTTCAGGTATTTTCAGTTATTGAGTCGCCTGTCCATCAGTCGCAGTTGCTGTTGCTTCTGTGCCATCACCCACGGTTGCTGTAGCTTCCGTTCCATCATTCATGGTGGCGGTGCCTTGTGTAGGCTCACCGACTGGAGTTGAATTATTTGGGGTAGCAGGCTGTACATTCGGATTTGGATGTCCTGCAGGAGCATCATTCGCATCTGGATTCATGTCAGCAAACATATAGAACAGTAGTGCGAGTAAAAAAATACCGACCAAAATCAAGATATAAACAGGGATACGCTTTTTCTGCGTCACGTCTGCCTGATGATTTAAAGGTGGTTTTTTATTGAAATCATCGACCATAACCATCCTCACTCTTTGTTATTCATAAGTAGATTTTTAGAATAACAAGCTGTGAATAGGGCTTCTGTGACAAAACATGGTGAGATGGTGACGGGATGTAAGTCACTAATCCATCAGAATTCTCTGCTAGATGCTACTTTAAAATAGCCGTTTGGCTGGACTATGTTGCATATCGACTGGGGTTTCGTGTTCATCTTTCAACTGCACCCCTGAAAGCTGTAACTCACAGGATTTACGCATCAATGCGACCAGTCGCTGGATAGCTAGTGGATAGGCCAAGCCCGCAGAACGGACATTGGAAATACAGTTGCGCAAGGCATCATGACACCCTTTAAAAGCATTATAAGTGTAATAAATTCCCATACTATCGGGTGAGCTCAAACCCGGCCGTTCGCCAATTAGCATGACCAGCATTTTCGCCTGTAAAATTTCTGCCAATTCATCACCCAGTGCCACACGACTGCCACGGGCAATCACTAAGGGGGCAATCTGCCAGCCTTGTTCTTTGCATGCCTCTAGCAAGGCCGGAATAAAATGCAGGCTATTTTCCTCAATGGCACGTGCTGATAGTCCATCTCCCAGCACAATGGCTACATCCCAATGTTGCTGATGTTCGGCCCGGTATTGCTGCAATATCGTTTTGGACTGTTCTGAAAGCACACGCCCAAGATCGGGACGTTTAAGATAAAGATCTTTCTCTACCGCCTGGCTTTCAATTTCCAGAATAGGCAGTCCCGTTTTAGCTAAGCCAGATTTTAAGAATTCAACATCAAGTGGCTTCAGTACCGCATCTTTAGCTTGCGCATGTGCCAACTGAAATTCCAGACTTGGTCGAGTCGGCAAGCTACCCCCAGTTCGACCTAAGGCAATCCGTGCATCGGTAAAAGCTTTTAACTTCTGCCAAGGATTATCCTGTAATTGGGACTCAAATTTTACATCGGCAATCAGTTTCATAGCACTTCTTCAAGACAAGATCAGACGTGAAAATTGCTTCGGCAATTCGGTCGGCCAGTACAGCTGATTGGACTGTTGCGCCAAAATGCCTTGCTGTTGTAGCCAATGGTCAAATTCAGGTGCCGGTTTCAGTCCTAATAGCTGTCGAATATAAAGAGCATCATGAAAGGATGTCGTCTGATAATTCAGCATCACATCATCTGAACCGGGAATCCCCATGATAAAATTCAGGCCGGCATTGGCGAGCAAGGTCAGCAGTATATCCATATCATCCTGATCGGCGTCGGCATGGTTGGTGTAGCAAATATCACAGCCCATTGGTACACCGAGCAGCTTGCCACAGAAATGATCTTCCAGCCCGGCCCGGATAATTTGTTTGCCGTTATACAGATATTCCGGCCCGATAAAGCCGACTACAGTATTGACCAGCAAGGGATTAAACTTACGCGCTACAGCGTAGGCACGCGCTTCCACGGTCTGCTGGTCCACGCAATGCCACCACAATGGTCGCAATAAACATGCCTCCCCCCCCCTGTGCCAAACCAAAATTCCAGCCAGCGAAGTCACCGGAAATCACATACGCGACCCCCAGACCGACGAGAAGCAGCCAACCTACGGCGCCTTTCTTGAGCTGGCGCAAGGCAAAATAATCTTCTTGTACTGCTGTTTCAGTCACACTGGTATCAATCACACTTTTTGACTCTGACATAGCAACCTCGTTGTTTTTATCGTTGTTCCCTGAAAATATGCATAAGCCATACCAGTTCCGCAGGCTTTAGTGAAGACAGTTGAGACGCTGCCTTTCAGCGATGAAATGCGTTATAATTATCCACCTTCTCATTTATACACCCGAGTTATATGGCGTATCGTCAACAAAGTGTATCGCTTGATCTTGATACTGACGTCACACATCAATGCATGCTGCACTACAGCCGTGATCAGCATCTGATTGGAATTATTGAATTCAGCAAGCCAAGCTTCCTGCTGCGCTGGCAGGATCTGGAATATTTCCGCCGTCGTACCGAAGAATTTTCCGTGATGCCTTTTCCGGACTGTGTCAATGCGATGATTATCGATATTCGAGATGTAACGGCATGGTTGGATAATGAAGTGCCGATTATTCCGTGGCGTTTACTGGAAGAAGACTGTCCAGTGCGCCTGGTGGTGCCTGCAGACCGTATTGAGCACTATGCCGGATTTTTTGAACCGACCTGGCTCAGTCCCGATGTCGAAACCGCCATTCAGGAAATCCGTGAATCAATGGATATGTTTGTGCATTAAGCTTGAATCGAAAAAACCTCCGCAATGGGCAATGCTGTTTACTTAAGCATTTGAATCATTTTGGAATTCATTAGAGAATCCGATGTCAGGTTTGGCATCGGATTTTTTTATGGTATTTCAGCAGGATATTTTAGATCTTAACAATCTGTTTAAGCTCTCGAATCTGAGTACTTTTATTCACAATATCCCCGTTGAGTGGGTCAAGTCCACACTTAGGTTGAGCAGTCCCGCGACTATTCGCAGGCGGTGCTTGCCTGCGGATCAGGTACTTTGGCTGGTTCTTGGAATGGCGATTTTCCGTGATGTCCTCATCCATGAAGCAGCAAGAAGACTCAATATTTGCACTCAGTGGTTAGCCTCTTATGACTTGCTGACGCGCATTAGTCTAACCAATACACGTAAACATCTTGGTGCAGATTCTGTGGAGTGGCTATTTCACCAGACCGATCAGCACTGGGGACAAGAGCATTATCCGGCTGGGCTGTCGGAACTTAGACAGGGATAGGTAGTTTGTTTTAGAGAGGCCTACAAGGCTTCGGAGAGTCAAAATGTTAAAAAACCGTTATCCCTTAGATCACAATGCCGCTCCTGTTAAAGGAACCGCATTGCCTTCAAGCAGGGGGTTTTGCTCATAAATCCTTCAACCTTACCAGTAATTCTCGACTGCAATATTGCCTTCACCACGGCGGTTCATGGTCAGGCCACGGGCTTTTAAAGCTTCTTTGGTATCATCGACCATATCCGGGTTACCACAAAGCATGACATGCGTCGTTTCCGGATTAAACGCGATACCTGCTGCCTTTTCCAGCTCACCATTGGCAATCAAAATCGGTAAACGGTCGTGCAAAGGTGCATCAGGCTCACGGGTAATAATCGGGATAAACTTAAAACCGGTATGTCCTTCACCAAAGGTCTCGGCGATTTCCTGAATCCGGTCTACATAAGCGAGTTCTGCCCGGGTGCGCACACTATAAACCAGATTGATTTTTTCGTATTTGCTCCAGGTTTCAAAGTCTTGCAACATACAAATAAACGGTGCCAGCCCTGTGCCGGTACCCAGTAACCACAAGTCTTTAGGCAAAGGCAATTGATAACGTGCCAGAGTCAGATAACCATAAGGAATTTTTTCCAGATGCAGCACATCCCCGACTTTGAGGTGCTGTAAATTGGAAGTAAATTTACCTTCTGGAACGACAATCGAGAAAAACTCCAGAGTTTCATCAAAAGGAGATGACACTACCGAATAGGCACGAACCACCAGTTCATCCCCCACTTGTAAACCAATACGCGCAAACTGCCCTGCCGTGAATTTGAAATGTGCTGGGCGTGTCATCGTAAAACTAAATAATGTATTGGTCCAACGGTGTACAGATAAAACTTTTTCTCGGGTAAATTTTTCAATTGACATGATTTCAACGTGGCATGAAAGACTATGCTCATGGTAGCATGGCAACATAATTTATTAATATTTTTTAAATGTTAAGGCTCTACTCATGCGCATGACTTTACGCCAATTGGCTGTTTTTGTAGCAGTGGCACAAGAGGGTACCGTAACGAAGGCTAGCGATGCCGTCAAGCTTACACAAAGTGCGGCTAGTATGGCTTTAGCAGATCTGGAAGATGGTCTGGGTGCTCCACTATTTGACCGTCTAGGCAAACGTTTACAGCTAAATGACCTAGGGCGCTTTCTTCTCCCTCAAGCCCTGGAAATTTTAGGTCGTTGTGAATCTTTTGAACAAGTCGCTAAAGGTGAGCTTCAAAGTATCGATTTACGTTTGGGTGCAACCCTGACGATTTCAGATTACCTGATTCCTGACCTGATGGCCGATTTCTTGAAAATCAAGCCGCAAGCACATTTACAGCTTCAAGTCGGTAATACCCGTCAAATGATTGAAGCGGTGAATCAGTTCCAGCTGGATCTTGCCTTAATTGAAGGTTCATGTCATTTGCCACAGCTCCAATGTATCCATTGGCGTGATGATGAGCTGGCTGTGTGCTGTGCGCCAGACCACCCTCTTGCGCAATTGAACCGTGAACTAACCGCTGAAGATTTCAAATCTGTAGAATGGATTTTGCGTGAAGAAGGTTCAGGTACCCGTGAGGTGTTTGACAATACCATCTTGAAAGATGTACCAGATGCCAATATCCGTCTAACACTCGGTCATAATGAAGCGATTTTAAAAATTGTAGCGGGCGGAATTGGTATGTCCTGCATTTCCAAACTTGCGATTGAGCCTTTACGTGAAAAAGGTCAACTGGTAATTCTGGATACACCATTCTGGTCGCTGACTCGTCCGCTGTTCATGCTGGTACATCGCCAGAAATATCAGGGTCCAGGTCTGAGAGCCTTTATGAATTTTTGTGAAAGCTAAAATATTAGAAGCACCTTCAGGTGCTTTTTTAGGATTCATCAAAACTGACTTTCACATGGTATCCCATCGCCGTCACCATCCATTTTAGTATTTGGACAGTTACGAATGAAAAATAATGCTTCCTCATAAGAACCCATCTGACTACAGTGTTCTCGACCATCGCATTTAAATTGAGATACAGATGGTGCAGCCGTTTCTGAAGTTTTCGGATTAACGGGGTTACTTTGGCTTCTTAACTCAGTGCCGCGATTTTCCAGGTTCTTCCTGCCCTGCTCAGATAATCCTTGCATAGGTAGATCACCTTGCGCTGCTCGTTGCTCAGCGACAATTCGTTGCTGCTCTACCATCAGTCTTTCCAGCTTTTGCTGTTTTCGAATTTGGTAGCTTTGGTATTTGTTATAAACAAGAACAGCAAGAATCACCATAATCACCAGTCCTGATAGTGTGATTATTTTTGATGTAGTTGATGATTTTTTCTTTTCATAACGTAGAGAAGCTCTGGTTTCAATATCTCTATGTAGATCATTGTTTTGTGTAACAGGAACTTCTTGCTTAATATCCAAGCGAACAATATGGTTTGCCTTAAACTTTCCATTATCTTCCACAATCAAAAACTTTAATTTTTCCCCCATTTTTGGCGGAATATTTTTATTGGGAAAGTCTTTGACATGGAAAAATAAATCTTTGGATTGCCCTTCGATCTGAATAAAACCAAAACCACGATCTTCATTATAGGTTTTGATTTTCCCCTCTTGAAACATAATTCGCTCTTATCTTTAATATTTTTTATCATTGTAATCAAAAAGAGAATGAAAATCTTTTGTAAAATTCTCTAAAGCAGAAACACAAAAACTAGATGTGCATCTTATAGCGGAAGAATAGATCCCTAGTTAAAAGTAAAAAATTAAAATTTCTTTTTTATTTATACTTCACCAAAAATCATAAACCCAACAGCTGATGCCATTGCCAACCAAAGGGTCGGACTAAAGAAAAGTGAATTACGTACAGGAACAGCGACTGTGGGTGCCAAGGATTGCAAGGCGACGACTTCTGGCACAAATTCATCCTGCACTTTAATATCTAGACGTACCATGTTGTCTAATGTCATGCTGCCTTGTTGGGGAATGATTCTAAATTTAAGCCGATCTCCAATTTGTGGCTCAATTTCAGGCGAAGGTAAATCCTGTAACTTGAAACTTAAATCTTGAGCTTCTCCTATCAACTCCAAAGTACCCATACCACGTTCGGAATCGTAAGTTTTAATTTTTCCATCCCTAAACATGACACTTTTCTCTATAGACTTCATTTAATTTGTATTCTAAGCCCAAGGAAATGTTCAGCATTGTTGCTGTTCGGTGGATTTTTTATGTGTTATCTGTCTCTTTAAATATGTAAGCGGTGGTGCTATAAAAAAAGAGGCTCGAAAGCCTCTTTTTAAATGTGATTAAAAAAGATTAATTATGAGAATAATCCATTAACCACGGAAGTTATTTAACAATGCCGATGTAATTGATTTATTGTGTGTTGCCACTTTGGTTTTTTTAGCTTTCTTTGAGTTGTCTTCGACACGTTCAATCTTGATCGCTTTGTACTTATCGCCATTTTCAACAACATTAAATTTCACGCGTTCATTACGTTTTGGCTCGCCTTCTGCCGCAGGGAAGTCTGAAATATGGAAGAATACATCTCCCTCAGCGCAGCCAATAAAACCGAAACCTTTGGCAGGATCATACTGTTTGATTTTGCCCTGATACAATTCATCTTTCATGCTATTGTCCTATCCTGAAAATGCCCTGTCTACATTATATAAAAAAGAGGCTGTAGTAGCCCCTTTTTTCATCATATTCAAAAATTAGTCTTTTTGAACTGAACCAAAGATTTTATCGCCAGCATCGCCAAGACCTGGAACGATATAACCATTTTCATTTAAACCATTATCGATAGAAGCCGTAAAAATCACGACATCCGGATGCGTAGCTTCTACGCGCTTAATGCCTTCTGGTGCAGCAACCAGAACCATCACACGAATGTCTTTACAGCCGCTGGCTTTCAGTACATCAATTGCAGCCACTAAAGAAGAACCTGTCGCCAACATTGGATCAATGATCATCGCGATACGGTTTTGTACGTCTGGAACCAGTTTTTTATAATAGGTACGTGCTTCCAGAGTTTCTTCATCACGCTCTAAACCAAGTACCGATACTTTTGCACTTGGAATCAGGTTCAGGAAACCGTCGAGCATGCCAATACCGGCACGTAGAATTGGCACAACCGTGATTTTTTTACCCGCAATACGGTCAACTGTAACAGCACCATTCCAGCCATCAATGTCATGTTCAACCATTGGCAGGTCTTTAGTTGCTTCATAAGTTAGAAGCATGGTCACTTCTTGAGCTAACTCACGGAAATTCTTGGTACTGATATCTGCACGACGGAGTAAACCAAGCTTATGTCGAATGAGTGGATGACGGATTTCATGGATTGCCACGGGAGAACACCTAAAAGGTTAAAGATAAATTTCCGCTATTATAAAGGCTTTTATTGATTTGTATAAATAAAAAAGCCCCCAATCATGGAGGCTTTTTTGTAATAACGTCAATCTTTGCAGATATTAGTTAAAACCACTTTGAACCAAAGTGAAAATGAACTGTTGCAATTCAGGTGACATGGCAAAGAATGCATATTTAGATACTGCAATTACTGGATCTGGGTAGACACCGATCACAAGTACCGCAAGCGCAGCAAGAAGTACCATGATACCGCCCACTTTTTGACCCCAATGATTCACCGCATCTAAACGTGGTGTTTCAGGTGGTGTCATGTAAAGCACAACCATTACGCGCAGGTAGTAGTATAGACCGATACCAGAACCCAAGATAACCATCGCAGTCAGGAACCAGGCTTCGCCTGCAACCGCAGTTTTAATCACCAGGAACTTACCGATAAAGCCGGCAGTTAAAGGAATACCTGCAAGAGACAGCATCATCACCGTCAATACAGCAGTCAAGACTGGACGGCGCCAGAACAGACCACGGTATTCAGCCAAGCCACCCGCTTCATCCGTATTGTTATACGGACTAGACATCAGCGTAACGACACCGAACGCACCGATCGTGGTTAATACATAGGTAATCACGTAGACGTTTACACTTTCAAAAGTCGCGAAACCTTGAACTTGTAAGAAATCCGTATTACGTGAACTTACGATGGCAACCAGCAAATAACCAAAGTGTGCAATTGAAGAGTATGCCAAGATACGTTTCAAGTTCACTTGGCGAACCGCCAGCAAGTTACCTGCAAGGATAGACAGAACCGCAATAATTGAGATGATCGTGACGAAGCTGTCTGCCAGAATTAGACCCGAAGACAACGCATAACGAACAAACAGACCAATCATGGCTACTTTCGCAACAGTCGCAAGGAAAGTCGCGATTGGCGCTGGTGCACCAGCATATACGTCTGGTGTCCATTTGTGGAATGGTGCCAGCGATAATTTAAATGCTACTGCAAATACAATTAATGCCAGACCAATCACGACAGCCGGTTGACTGAATACAGTAAACAGTTTGCCTGGTTCAGCCACGAAACTTAAAGTACCTGTATATGCATAAATATATGCCATACCCATGAGCAGCATTGCTGACGCAGTTGCTGAAAGCACCAGATATTTCACACCCGCTTCAAGCGATTGAGAACGTTGATGTGTATATGCCAACAAGCCATATACAGGAATCGACATCAACTCAAGGCTGATAAAGAATGATGCATAGTGTGAGCTAGCCACCATTAGCATGGCACCCGCAACGGATGTCAGCATCAGGATATATAACTCTTCACGGTTATCTTTATAGGTTTCGATATACGCGTGAGATAGCGTTGCACATGCAAGTGCAGCAATCAGGATCACAAACTGGTACAGCATCGTAAATGGATCTACGATGAACAGATTCATCACGTTGGCAGGTGCAAACACGCCTGCCAACAAAACGAAAATGATATAGAACGCAGCAAGGTTTAAACCAATCACCGTGGTGGTAGCCACCAAGTTATGGTTACGCTTGATTGCGGTCAGCAACATCACGACGATCGCAGTTAACGACACGATCATCACAGGTGCTAGAGGCATAAGCTCAGAAAAAGACATTGTGAAGTTCATGGCTTATTGGATCTCCACATTTTCAAGTTGAGTCGTTACTTGATCAGCAACTTCAACCACTTCTTGAACTGGAATGTAGCTATTCGCTAACCACGCCATGCTTGAGTTAGAAACGTCAAGGAAGCTTTGTGGATATAGACCAAGCCAAAGTAGACCAAACGCACAGATCAACAATAATGCGATTTCACGTGCATTTAGATCTTTTAATGGATTTGTATAGTGCTGCTGTTGTGCTTCATTTGGTACACCAAACAGGGCTTTGTGAATCAGGATCAAACCGTACAAACCCGCAAATACCAAGCTGATTGCCGCAAGAATGGTAAACGCCGGAAATTTCGCATAAGCACCCATCAGGATCAGGAACTCACCAATGAAGTTACCTAGACCTGGAATACCCACCAACGCCGCAACGAAGAACATCAGGAAGAATGCAAGATACGGGAATTGACCACGCATACCACCCATCAAACGCATATCACGCGTATGCACACGCTCATATACCTGACCACACATAATGAACAGTGCAGCAGATGAAATACCATGTGCCAACATCATGATCATCAGACCTTGGAAGGTCAGGATGTTACCTGCGTAGATCGCAAGTAAAACGAAGCCCATGTGTGAAATAGAGGTATAAGCCAACAGGCGTTTCATGTCGGTTTGCTGGAAAGCACACCAAGCACCGTAGAAAATACCGATTAAACCAAGAATGATTGCGAAGTCTGCAAACTGTGCAGACGCTGCCGGGAAGAACGGAATCACGAAACGTAATAAACCGTACGCCGCAGTCTTAATCAAGATACCCGCAAGATCGACAGAACCCGCTGTTGGTGCTTGCGCATGCGCATCTGGTAACCAGCCGTGTAATGGGAAAACTGGAAGTTTTACCGCAAAACCGATGAATAAACAGATCATGAATGCATAAGCCACCGCTGGCGCCTGAGCATCAAGCGTATTCGCCACACCTAATAGATAGTTATAGTCGAAACGGATTTCACCCGTCATGGTATAGCCCACAGTCACCAGACCAAGGATACCAATCAGCATCACCAAACCGGCAACCTGCGTGTAAATGAAGAACTTGTTAGCTGCATAAACACGTGACTTGCCCTCTGCCCCTTTATGACCCCAAAGGGCAATCAGGAAGTAGATCGGCACCAGCATCATCTCCCAGAAGAAGAAGAACAGGAATAAGTCAATCGCCAGAAACACACCGATGACACCACCTAAAGACCATAAAAGGTTCAAGTGGAAGAAACCAACGTTCTTTTGAATCTCGCCCCATGAACAGCCTACTGCCAATACACCCAGGAGTGCAGTCAAGCCAACCATAAGAAGTGATAAACCATCCACTGCTAAGTGAATGTTAATGCCCAGGGTTTGAATCCAAGGCAATTTGAATTCGGCAGCCCACGAAGGTGTAGCACCGCCTAATTCATAGTTGTAAGTACCAGTCTGCCAAAGGACGATGGTCAAGACCAAGGTCACCAGCATACCGATCAGCGCGATATAACGCGGCAAGTGTTGGTCGAGTTTATCGACCAACCAGCATATGAAACCTGCAATGAACGGAATGAGGATCAGAGCCGGCAAAATAATATTGTTTGGAGCTTCCATTTTATTTCCCCACGACCTGAATCACGATCAAGATCATCAGTAGGACAACGACACCGAGCCCCATACTAGATGCATATTCACGCAGTGAACCGGTTTGACGTGAACTTGTAAAGCTGTGACCACCTTTAACAAGTGCAGGAAGTACCAGCCATAGGCCATCAATAGGATCACGACCAAAGATCTTCGCGAACATTAAATATGGCTTCACGAAAATGAGGTCATACAGCGTATCGAAACCTAATGCATTACGGCAGATGTTGACCAGGCCAGCACCTACAGAAGTGGCTGCAAAACGTTTGACTGCATTGTAAGCAAAAGCGAACAGTACTACACCCACTGCAAGACCTGTCAAAGCAACAGCAATTGCGATGTATTCAGCACCATGTGCACCTGCTTCAAGCGCTTCAGGAATAATGAAGGCTGGAATTTGTGCAGCATCCAGAATACTCATTACCGGTGCTTTTAGTACGATCGCGAGACCTGTTGAAAGTACAGCAAGAATCGCCAGTGGCGCCCAGTAAGTTGCACCTTTGATTTCATGATAAGGCGTGTTTTCTTTGCCGAAGAATACAACCCAGATTAAACGGAATGTATAAATAGACGTTAAGAATGCACCTGCAACACCCACCCAGTACAGCGTGTTATACACTGGTAAACCAGCAATATGACTTTGCGTCCAGACTGCAGCAAGAATCGCATCTTTTGAGAAGAAACCAATCGTTAGGAATGGAATCGCTGCCAATGCACCGCCACCAATCGCGAAACATGCAAACAGGAATTTGTTCTTGTAGAACAGACCGCCCATCTTGAAGATGTTTTGTTCGTGATGGTAAGCCAGAATCACCGCACCAGACGACAAGAACAATAATGCCTTGAAGAATGCGTGAGTCAGCATATGGAACAGACCTGCCTGGTATGCTTCAGCACCTACCGCCATAAACATATAACCGAGCTGACTCATGGTTGAGTATGCCAGAATACGTTTGATGTCGGTTTGAACCAGTGCAGCAAAACCAGCCACAAGCAAGGTCACCGCACCTGTGATCGAAATAAATACCATCACTTCTGGTGCAAGTTCAAAGACTGCGAATAGACGGCAGCACAGGTAAACACCCGCTGTTACCATCGTTGCAGCATGGATCAATGCAGAAACAGGTGTTGGACCTGCCATCGCATCGGCTAACCATGTTTGTAACGGGATCTGTGCAGATTTACCCGCCGCACCCAAGAACAATAACAATGCTGTCCAGATGGTCAGAGATGAACTTTGGGTCATTACAGTCGCTGCATTTTCAACGATGTACTGAATGTTCAAGGTACCGAATTGCTGGAAGATCAGGAACATGGCAATCAGCAAGAATACGTCACCGATACGGGTCACGGTAAATGCCTTGATTGCCGCCAGACCGTTTGCAGGGTTCTGGTAGTAATAACCGATCAGCAGGTATGAACACAGACCTACGCCTTCCCAACCCAGGAATAACAACGCCAGGTTGTCACCCAATACCAGCAATAACATGCTTGCAACGAACAGGTTGAAGTAAGAGAAGAAACGTGCGAAGTCTTCTTCACCGCGCATGTACCATGATGCAAAGATGTGAATTAAGAAACCCACACCAGTGACCATGCCCAGCATCAATAAAGACAAGCCATCCAGCTGCAAGCTGATGCCCGGAGCAAAACCGCCAACACTGAACCAGGTCCAGAGATGTTGCACAACTGCAGTTGAACCATTATTCACAAAGTCCATACCCGCAATCAGTGCGAACAGTGCAGATAAACCGACTGCACCGACACCAATCATTGCTGCAACAGATTCCGGAAGCTTGTTACGCCCCGCCGCTAACAGGACAAAACCAATGAGCGGAAATAAAATTGTTAGATATAAATAACTCATCCGCGCATCTCACTAGCAGCATCCACATCCAGGTGATGGAAGCGATGATAGAACTGAAGGACGATCGCAAGACCAATACAAGCCTCTGCCGCAGCAAGCGTCAGGATCAGGATAAACATGATCTGACCATCTGGCTGTGCCCATGCACTGCCCGCCAGGACGAACGCTAAAGCAGCAGCGTTCATCATGATTTCAAGGCTCATTAAAATAAATAGTAGGTTGCGTCGCACCATTACACCGTAAAAACCCAGTGCAAAGAGAATAGATGCAACGATCAAACCATGCTCTAAAGGGATGTTGCCCATTATTCTTTTTCCTCTTCTGCATCTGGTTCACGTTTACCCAAATGGAATGCAGCTACCAAGGCAGCAAGCAATAACATCGCGGCAACTTCAACCAACAACAAGTATTGCGTAAAGAGTGCTTGACCCACTGCTTTCGGGCCCACCATTTCTGTACCCATTACCAGTGAAGCTTGTGTGTAATCAGAGTTTAATACCCATACCAGCACCAAACCGATCAGGAAGCTCATCAACGCCGGATAAGCCCAAGCCGATGAAGTCAACCATTTACGTTCTTGTTCAACGGTCTGCTCACCCAGGTTCAGCATCATTACCACGAACACGAACAACACCATGATCGCGCCCGCATAAACGATCACTTCCAGCGCACCAGCGAATGGCGCACCGACGATCAGGAACATGCCTGCGACTGCAAGCAATGACACGATCAGGCTTAATAAAGCATGTACCGGATTCGCGTTAGTCACCACGCGAACCGTAGAGACAATGGCCACGAGGGCCATTAAATAAAATGGCCACATCATGGTAATAGACTCCGTACATCAACAGGTGCACTTTCACGCTGTGCTTGACCTTTGTCCTTGCCTGCAACTGCCATACCGGTTACACGGTAGAAGTTATAGTCAGGATATTTACCAGGACCAGAAATCAGCAGGTGTTCTTTTTCATAGACCAAGTCCTGACGAACATATTCGCCAAGCTCGAAGTCCGGGGTCATCTGAATCGCAGTGGTTGGACACGCTTCTTCACACATACCGCAGAAAATACAACGCGAGAAGTTGATACGGAAAAATTCCGGATACCAGCGACCATCTTCACGTTCTGCTTTTTGTAGTGAAATACAGCCTACCGGACAGGCAACCGCACACAGGTTACATGCCACACAGCGTTCTTCGCCATCAGGGTCGCGCGTCAATACGATACGACCACGGAAGCGTGGTGGCACGATTTCTTCGGCCGGCACTTCCGGATATAAAATGGTGTCACGTTTACGTGTTGCGTGGCTGAACACCATCCACAACGAACGAACGATTGACCCGAATCCAGCTAGAAATTTAAACATTTTGTTCTCCCTGCTGTCTTAGGCCTGATTCATCAGAATCACAGCACCAGTTACCAAAAGGTTAACCAACGCCAATGGCAAGCAAATTTTCCAACCAAAGTTCATCACCTGGTCATAACGTGGACGCATTAATGAACCACGCGCCAGTACAAACATCATTACAAAGAATGCTGTTTTGATAATGAACCAGAATGCTGCTGGAAGGAACGGAATATCAAGGTTGAATGGCGCAAGCCAGCCACCGAAGAATAAAGTCACGATCAATGCAGAGATCAGTACCACGTTGACGTATTCCGCAACGAAGAACATCCCCCACTTCATACCGCCGTATTCAACATGGTAACCTTCTGCCAATTCCTGTTCTGCTTCTGGTTGGTCAAATGGGTGACGGTGCGTGACCGCAACACCCGCAACCACAAAGATCAGGAAGCCAAGGAACTGAGGAATCACAAACCAGACATCTTTTTGCGCTTCAACGATTTCACGCATGTTGAATGAACCGGCAATTGCCACCACACCCATCAACGAGATCCCCAGGAACACTTCATACGAAATGGTTTGAGCCGCAGAACGTAAACCGCCCAGTAAGGCATATTTGTTGTTTGATGACCAGCCACCGAACAGGACTGCATAAACTGCAATACCCGCCATTGCCATAAAGAACAACAGGCCGATGTTCATGTCTGCTACACCTAAATAAGGTGATACAGGAATAACCATGAACGACAGCACCGCAGTTGCCATCGCAACTGCTGGCGCCATACGGAAAGTCAATTTGTCAGCAAACTTAGGTGTCCAGTCTTCCTTGAACATGATTTTCAGCATGTCGGCAACAATCTGGAACATACCACCCGGACCAACACGGTTCGGACCGTAACGGTCTTGCCACAAGCCGAGTAAACGACGTTCAATAAAAGACATCAACGCAGCGATCAGTACTACAACCAGCAAGATCACAATCGCTTGAATGACTGAATAGGCAATTGGCCAGTTTTCAGCCCACAGCGGCGTTTGACGGATTAATTCTTGTTCCATGAATTACACTCCTACCGCGACTGAAACAGGCTCTGCAAGAGATACCGTCGGTGCCAGACCGATTGGGTAGCCAATATAACCTGTCGGTAAATATTCAATCACTTGAACTGGAAGAACGATTGATGTCTCACCTGCTTTCACCGTGATTGTCTGACCATCTTGAACATTCAGGCGCGCTGCATCCTGCTCACCCACTGCAAATACCGCTTCAGGAATACGCGTTTCCATCGCTGGTGTTTTTACCGTGAATTCACCTGAACCAAAGATATGGTGCATTGGTACCAGACGGAAGCTTTCAGCATTGACCAGAACAGGTGCCGGTGCCACGAAGGTACGTGCCGGACGTTTTGCCAAACGGTCGAATAAACGAACGCCTGAATCACCACCTTTGAGTGAACCACCTACAGTTTCCTGGAACTTGCTCCAAGCTTGTGGCGAGTTCCAGCCTGCAGACCATGCAAATGGAACCAGTGGAGATGGAGTCTGGTCTCCGACATAACCTTCCATCGAGAATGTTAATGCGGAGTCTTTATCTGTAGGCTGTTTCGGCTCATGTACAGACAATGGCGAACGCATTGAAGTACGACCTGAGTAACGACGTGGTTCACGTGCCACTTTCAAGCCATGAACACGGAAGCCCGCATCAGGTGCAACATCCAGAATGCCTTCAAGCGCAGGAACGTTTTTCGCCACTGACTCGATCACATCATCCAGTAAAGTCCAAGAAATCGCTTTGCCTTTTACGCCTGTTTCCAGAGCGTGTAACCAGCGCCAAGATTCCTTGATCGCCAATTCAGGATTGTAGTAGCTTGGGTCATACACTTGGTAGAAACGTTGTGCACGGCCTTCTTGAGAAACGACAGTACCATCACCTTCAGCAAACGATGCAGCAGAAAGTACGATGTCGGCTTTTTTCACTGTTGCAGTTTCAGAGTGATCCAGTACGATCACATCTTTGCCTGCAAGTGCAGCATCGACCTGTGCAGCAGGAAGACGACGGTAAAGGTCGTTTTCAACCACAATCACAGTATTGTAATCTTGTGCAAATGCTTGCTCCAGGCTTTGACCACCCAAGATTGCCATACCCATCGAGTTCACTTCAGGAACCGTCAAGGTCAGACCTGCATTACCCAGATTCTGTGCAACTTGTGCAGCAGCTTCCATAATGGCAGGATCTTGCAAGCTTGTACCTGAGATGATCAGTGGTTTCTTCGCAGCTTTTAAAGTGTCCGCAATGGTTTGTGCAAATGCTTTGGCATCGTCATCTAAACCAAGAATCGTTTCACCCGCAACTGCTGCAGCAACTGCAAAACCTAAACGTGCGATGTCGTTTGGAGAAGCAACCACTTCACCTTCAGCAACATCAGACAAACGGGTTTGTGTCGCAGCCAGGATGTAAATCGGAGATTTCGCATCTTGTGCAATACGTTGTACCGGTTCAGCCAACCACTCTTGCGTACGGCGCTCTGCCGCCATCTCTTTGCCTTTATTTTTCGCAGCCTGGCGAACAGATAAAGCCATACGTGGCGCAGTTTGTGTGAGGTCTTCACCCAAAATTAACACAGCATCGTAGCTTTCAATTTCACGCATGTTCGGGTTGTAAACACCCTCGGTTTGCATGATAGAAGCAGCAAGTTCAACCAGGTTTTGCTCTTTTTGAGATAGACCTGTTGAGAAGTTCTCTTGACCCACCAACTCACGAAGTGCGAAGTTCGACTCAAGTGATGCACGCGGTGAACCAATACCCAATACTTTTTTGCCCTGGATATTTGCAATGACCGTGTCTAGTGCTGCATCCACTGAAACAGTTTCAACAGTTGCACCTTGACGGAATTGTGGTTGACGCGGACGGTCTTCACGGTTCACATAACCTGTACCGAAACGGCCTTTGTCGCATAAGAAGTACTGGTTGACTTCACCGTTATAACGGTTTTCTACGCGGCGAAGTTCGCCATAACGTTCACCCGGAGAGATATTACAACCTGAAGAACAGCCTTGGCATACGCTTGGCGCATACTGCATGTCCCATTTACGGTTGTAGCGAGCCGAATGAGTTTTGTCGGTGAATACACCTGTTGGACATACTTCAGTCAGGTTGCCCGAGAATTCAGACTCTAAAGTACCTGATTCAGGACGACCGAAGTACACACGTGATGCATTGGCATACACGCCGAAGTCCGTACCACCTGCGTAGTCTTTGTAATAACGCACACAACGGTAACACGCGATACAACGGTTCATTTCGTGAGAAATGAATGAGCCAAGCTCCTGGTTGTAATGGGTACGCTTCGTGAAACGGTAGCGACGACGGTCATGCTGCGTCATTACAGTCATATCTTGTAAATGACAGTGACCCCCTTCTTCACAGACTGGACAGTCGTGCGGATGGTTGGTCATCAAGAATTCAACAATCGAAGCACGGAAATCTTTGGCTTCTTTGTCTTCAATCGAGATGTAGGTATTGTCAGATGCTGGCGTCATACATGACATGACCAAACGGCCACGCGTATCTTCTGGATTCGCGTACTGGGTCACGGCACATTGACGGCAAGAACCGACAGAACCTAAGGATGGATGCCAACAAAAGTATGGGATATCAATGCCAAGACTCAAACATGCTTGTAGCAAGTTTTCCGAGCCGTTGACTTCATACGATTTGCCATCGACATGAATTGTAGCCATAGTCGAATTCCTTAAGCTTGTTCTACGTTGCTGGTTTGAGCGGCGGCATTCACAACCTTCGCTTCAAATTCGCCACGGAAATATTTGAGTGCGCCCATAAGCGGCTCCATTGCACCCGGTGCGTGGGCACAGAAAGTTTTACCAATCCAAAGCTTACGAGTCAGTTCTTGTAAGTGATCGATATCTTCTTTCTTACCTGTGCCATCTTCCAGTGCTTTCAGCGCTTTCACAGCCCAAGGTAAGCCATCACGGCAAGGCGTACAGAAACCACATGATTCGCGTGCAAAGAATTCTTCGAGGTTACGTGTCGCTGAAACCATACATTGGGTTTCATCTACCACCATCAGTAAGCAAGTCCCTAAACGCGAACCTGCTTTCATGATGCTTTCCGCATCCATAGGAAGATCAATATGCTCGGCAGCCAGGAAGTCAGTCGATGCACCACCCGGTAACCATGCTTTCAGTTTTAAGCCGTCACGCATACCACCCGCATGGTCTTCAATCACTTCACGTGCTGTCGTACCAAATGGAAGCTCCCATAGACCCGGGAATTTTACCTTACCTGATGCACCATAAATCTTGGTGCCTGGATCTTTCGACTTACCCGCAGACAAGTTGATATACCATTCAGGACCACGCAGCATGATGGCTGGTAAGTTGTTGTAGGTCTCTACGTTGTTGACAATCGTAGGACGACCCCAAGCACCTGCAACTTGCGGGAATGGCGGTTTAGTACGCGGGTTGGCACGGCGACCTTCTAGCGAGTTAATCAATGCAGTTTCTTCACCGCAGATATAACGACCCGCACCGGTATGCACGTGTAACTCGAAGTTCCAGCCTGTACCAAGGATGTTATCCCCTAAGTAACCTTTGGCACGAACTTGCTCAAGTGCTTCATTTAAGTACTGAGCAGCTTCAATGTACTCGCCACGGATAAAGATATAACCGTGTGTTGCTTCAAGCGTATAGCCTGCAATCAGCATGCCTTCGATCAATTGATGCGGAAGATCTTCCATCAACAAACGGTCTTTAAAGGTACCTGGTTCCATCTCATCGGCATTACAAATCAGGTAACGTGGACCTGAGTTGTCGTTTGGCGCCATCAAAGACCATTTGATACCTGCCGGGAAGCCTGCACCACCACGACCTTTTACAGTCGCTGCCTTAACCACTTCCAATACATCTTTAGGCGACATGCTCAGTGCTTTTTTAAAGCCTGCATAACCTTCCAGCGCTTCGTAATCATCTGCATTACGTACGTTGGCTTGTTTGCTTAAACGCCATGTTAATGGATGCGTTTCCGGGTTACCGTCGCCATAAATTGGTTTTGGTTCAGTATTCATACATACTTCTCCAACAGCTGTTTCACCGAAGTCACTTCAACCAGACCGTGCGTGTCTTCATCAATCATCAAGGTTGGACCTTTGTCACAGTTGCCCAGACAGCAAATTGGCAGCAAAGTGAAACGACCATCTGCAGTCGTTTGACCAAAAGAAATGCCTAATTCGCGCTGGAATGCTTCTGCCAAAGTTTCCGCACCCATCAGGAAACACGCAATCGAATCACATAACAAAATTACGTGACGACCGACCGGCTGACGGTAAATACGGTTATAGAACGTTGCCACACCTTCAAGGTCTGCAACGCTCATGCTGAGCATTTGTGCGATGGCATTCATTTGCGCATCATCTACCCAGCCATTACGGCGTTGTACACACTTCAGCGCATCTAGACACGCTGCACGTGGGTATGGGTAGTGCCCCATGTGATGTTCGATATCGTGAATTTCGTCCGCAGTCAAAATTCCTTCAACATTCACACGTGGCTTTTTATCAGTCAAAATCATCATAATGCGTTTACCCCTTAGCGATCCACGTCAGCCATTACGACGTCAATGGTCGCTAAATAAATGATTAAGTCAGACATTAAGCTGCCGTTAATCACAGAAGGCATTTGCTGTAAATGCGTGAAGGTTGGTGTACGGATACGGGTACGGTAACTCATAGTTGACTTGTCTGAAGTCAAGTAGTAGTTCGACGCGCCTTTCACCACTTCCGCCATCACAGATGCTTCACCCGCCGGCATTACAGGACCCCAAGATACGCTCAGGAAGTGCGTAATTAAGGTTTCAATATCTTGTAATGTCTTGTCTTTTGGTGGTGGAACAGCCAGTGGATGGTCTGCTTTGTACGCACCAGACGGCATATTATCTAAACATTGTTTGATAATTTTCAGTGATTCTTCGATTTCACGGTAGTGAACGATGACACGTGCATAGGCATCGCCTTCGTACTCAACCGGCACTTCGAAGTCATAATTTTCATAACCGCTATATGGACGGTATTTACGTACGTCAAAGTCGATACCTGTAGCGCGTAGACCTGTACCTGTTACACCCCAAGCCAATGCAGATTTTGCATCATATTGCGCAACATTACGGGTACGACCCACAAACACCGAGTTTTTCAGCGCTGCAGTATGATATTCCTTCAAACGTTTCGGCATCCAGTCCAAAATTTCACGGATCAGGTGCTGCCAGTTGTTTGGAAGGTCATGTGCGGTACCACCGATACGGAACCATGCCGGATGCATACGATAACCGGTGATCGCTTCAATCGCGTCATAGATTTTCTGACGGTCAGCAAACATGTAGAAGACTGGCGTCATACCACCGGCATCTTGAATCGCAGTACCAATGAACAACAAGTGGTTATTGATACGGAACAGTTCAGACATCATCACGCGGATACATTGCGCACGGTCAGGTACAGTAATACCCGCCATTTGCTCTACGCCAAGCACGTAAGGCATGTTTTGCGCACAACCACCGAGGTAGTCGACACGGTCTGTATACGGAATGAATGAATGCCAGGTTTGACGTTCAGCCATCTTTTCCACACCACGGTGGTGATAACCGATGTCAGGCACACAGTCTTTCACTTCTTCACCGTCCAGCTGCAAGATCACACGGAACGCACCGTGCGCAGATGGATGGTTCGGACCCAAGTTCAGGAACATGAAGTCTTCATCGGCATTGCCGCGCTTCATACCCCAATCTTCAGGGACGAAACGAAGATGTTCCTGTTCGTAGTCCTGTTTGGCTTTATCTTGCAAATACGGCGTATATTCAGTCGCACGTGCAGAATATTCTTTACGTAGCGGATGACCTTCCCAATAGGTTGGCAACAAGATACGACGGAGCATTGGATGCCCTTCGAAATTGATCCCGAACATATCGTAAGCTTCACGTTCGTACCAGTTGGCATTTGGCCAAATATTGGTTGCCGTCGGAAGATTCAAATCGCTTTCTGCTAAGGCAACTTTAATACGAATGTCAGTATTACGCTCGAGCGACAACAAGTGATAGAACACTGTGAAGTCAGACGCAGGTAAACCGTCGCGGTGCGTACGCAGACGCTCATCTACCGCTGACAAGTCGAACAACATCACGTAAGGACGTGACACTGTACGCAAGAACATTAAAACTTCTTGTACACGTGCGCGCTCAACCCAGACTGTCGGGAAATCCTCGAAAGTCGTTTGCACAAAGAAGTTCTCACCAAATTTGGTTTTGAGTTCTTCAATAATGGCAAATGCTGGGCGTGAATCAACAGGCGTTGATTCTGGCATAGCAATGTCAGTTTCAGCCATTGGCTTGGCTTCCTATTTAATACAAATTCAGTCAACCTAAACGACAATTACACCCATAGCGGGTGCACAACAAAACAACCTGTCGTTTAAATTATTTAATTTCATCCATTGAGCGCAGATTTTTCACAGCAACACGCTGGTCTTTCTTACGGTCACGTTCCGGCATCATCTTTGGCTTATACACTGGCTTAAGATCATCACCGATCACCGCAGAAAGCGGACGACGCTCTAGTTGAATCTGGTCTTGCAACAGCATCAATGCCTGAATCAAAGCTTCAGGACGTGGTGGGCAACCTGGAATATACACATCGACCGGGATGATTTTATCCACACCTTGTACGACTGAATAAATATCGTACATACCACCTGAGTTGGCACATGCACCCATTGAAATGACCCATTTTGGTTCAAGCATCTGTTCGTACAGACGCTGAATTACTGGCGCCATTTTTACGAAGCAAGTACCCGCTACAATCATTAAGTCCGCCTGACGCGGTGAAGCACGGATAACCTCGGCACCAAAACGTGACAAGTCATGCACGCCGGTCAAGGTCGTTGCATATTCTACGTAGCAGCAAGATGTACCAAAGTTAAATGGCCAAACTGAGTTTTTACGACCCCAGTTGACTGCTGTATGTACCACATCCTCTAAGCGAGTCATGAATACATTTTTATTCACTTCTTCTTCTAGCAACGGATCTTCTACAACAATACGTTCCTGAAGTGGATATTGGTCAGCATTCGGATTCGCACGGGTTAATGTATATTTCATCCCGTCTTACTCCTTATCAGATAATTGAGTTTGTGACTTTTTCACAAAACCAGATGATTGAGCCGGGATTTGACCCGTTGGATCCATCACCAATTCTTCAATCGAGTTGAAGCGCGTAATTTCTGCAAGATCCATATTTGGCGAACCAATCTTAGCTTTAATTCCTGCTGCCTTACGTCTGTCTGAAGGTGCCCAATTGAGTGCGCCTGTCGATAATTCGTAAATCAAACCAACAAGTAAAACTATGATAAAGATAGCTGCAGTTGCAAAACCAATCCAACCTACCTCACGAACAGAAACTGCCCATGCATATAGATAAAGTGCTTCTAAATCAAACACCACAAAGAAAATTGCAACTAAATAGAACTTTGCAGACAAGCGGATACGAGCTCCACCTGCGCTAACTACACCTGACTCAAACTGCTCCTGCTTGGCACGGCCCCATGATTTACCCCCGAGGAGTAATGGGACAGTCAGCATAAAGACGCATAAAAATGTAACGCCGATCACGAAGGCAATAATTGCCCATTCGTATGGAGTAATAGCACTCATGCGGGGATAACTCCTGGCAGGCCTATTTGTTAACAAAGAATGTATGTATTGGCCTTCAAATACACCAAACACAAAATTAATCCCGCCAATTGTACCTGATTTTGGATTTCACTTGCTAGTTTATAAGCCTTAGTCTTTGGGATGATTTTTTAGACATTTCAGGATTTAATTTGACTTTAATCATTCAGAATTCGTTTTAATCGTTTTCCCAAATTAAATTTTAATTATCTATTAATTTTTCTATAAAGAGCACTTCCAGAAAATAGGCTGATCGATGAGCTGCTTTTCTCGCCCACCCATTTAGATATAGTCTTTTTCACTATTGAATCCAAGTTAAATCGGATAAAAACTTATTTTAACAACTATTTTTTCTTTCAAACCAATTGATTTAACTTGATATTTAATGTGATTTTTTATATTTAACTGTTGCTTTACCCCCTGCAGCTACTTGGTAATCTTGGATTGGCAATTGTGTCTTTTTGCAACATGCTCAACGGACTGATTCAGAATATGTTATTTCTATTTCTAAACCACATCATGACATTAATAAAGTAACAATAAGGAGTCCTTGCATGTCTCTACGCTTTTCCCATCGACCTAATTATTTTTTATTTGCTCAATTACTGGTTAGCCATATAGAAAATTACATCCAGAAAAATCCCAACATAAGCCAGGCAGCTTTTGACTTACGTGACATCCATGCACTTTTTCAAGAGGACCATGCTTCTTCCAGCATCAATCTGGATGGCATTATGAATATCGCTGACGAATATAAAGTCGAAACGTTATCAGGCGACCAAAAACTGATTCAGCGTTATAATGTCGATGCGAAAAACACCAAACTGTTGATCGACTTTAACCCTGAAGCGCTACAAAGCTTAAAAGAGGGCAAATCACTCATTGAACCTGATGCGACCATTCAGGAATAAAATCTCTTCCAATAAAAAACGATGCTGATGCATCGTTTTTTTATGACCAAAATCATTTACACAATATCAAGCTAAATGATCACTCGCTTCCTCTGGCTTTTTTTCCAGCATTTTGCGCTTACTCTTCTTGACATAACGTTGTGCCGGCCAGGTCATGGTAAAACGCGCACCACCCAGCGTCGGGCTTTGATCCACCTGAATCGTGCCACCAAACCAGTACGCAATCCGGCTGACAATCGACAAACCTAAACCATAACCACCCGACGCACGGGTACGGCTATCATCCAGTCGGGCAAAGGCTTCAAAAATGCGGGCACGATCTATTTCTGGAATCCCCGGCCCGTCATCTTCAACGCAAACATAGGCCTGACCATCCTGATCCAGACCGCCGCTAATCAAGATTTTATTATCGCAATAACGTACAGCATTGCCGACCAGATTCTGAATTACACGATGCAGATAACGACGCTCCGCCTCTACTGTGACCGCAACAGGCATTGGATGTAATTCGATGATTTTCTGGGTTTTCAGCGCTTCAGTTTCTTGTGCCACCTGATTCAGTACGTCATACAGATCGATTTGCTCAAACTCAATCGACGGCATGCCCTGTTCCAGTTTGGCATAGGTCATGATCTCATCAATCAAGGTATTCAGCGCTTCAATATCTTTATCAATCTGTTCCACCTGTTGCAGACGATAATCGTAGTCATCTTCATCCGCCATCATTTCCACACCAAAGCGGATTCGTGCCACCGGTGTACGCAACTCATGCGACACCGCACGCATCAACTCACGCTGCGCTTCGATCAAACGCTGGATATGATCTGACATATTGTTATAGCTAGACGCCAGTGTAGACATCTCGTCACTGCCTTCCACAGGAAGACGCAATGACATATTACCCGATTTCATTTTGTTTAAGGCATAGCTGACTTCACGCAACTTACGCTGCATCGGAACCAGAAGACCATAAACACCCAGACTCAACACAAAAAGGCTTAATAAGGTAATACCGGTCGCCAACTGGAATGGCATCCAGTTAAACAAGGGTACCGGCCCCATGACCAATACTTGCGAGGTCGAACCAGGAATCGGTGAAATAATTGAAATTGTGGTACCACGAATAGAGGCATTGTCGCGGTATAAAATGATGCTGTGATCCAGACGCAGACGTCCGATTTGCTCGGAGTCTAAAGGTAGATTCTGGACATTTTCGATAGAAACCGGATAAGAAAAATAATCCTGAATACGAGCCAGATATTCTTTTTCCTGACCTGGATAGTAGACCAGATAGTCCAGGATAAAGACTGGTAAGGCCTTCATCTGGCGCTCAGTAATACTGTCGGCCTTAATATAAAGGTAATGACCCGGGTCATCGCGCAGCCCAACCACAATATAGGCAATACCTGATTCGGCGTCCCAACGCACCACCGCTTTTCGTTCGGCAATACGGCGCCCTTCAGCACGGGTAATATCGACCTTACTGGCTTCTACATAATGGATAGGTAATTCCAGCAAATCGGAGGCATCAGAAACCCAATCCATCTTTTGCTGGAGATTTGGCTGGCGTGCGACCCCTTCACTGATGATATACGCCATACCATCAGTCAGGGATTCGCGATATTCTTGCGCACGCTGATAGTTGATAATCTGTACCAACAAATAGCCGAACACCGCCACCAAGACGACAAGGATGACGAGTCCTGCGTATATACGCAAAAATATACTGTGTTTAAACACCTATAATTTATCCTGCTTGTTCAAGCAACAAACCACATTTGCTTAAAGACCATTGGTCTCTTTAACAAAAAGATAACCCTTACTACGTACTGTTTTAATACGCTTCGGATTTTCTGGATCGTCACCGATTTTTGGACGGATACGAGAAATACGCACATCGATTGAACGGTCTTGACCATCATATTCGATACCACGTAAACGCTCGAAAATATCTTCGCGAGAGAGAATACGGCCAGCATTCGATGCAAGCAACCATAACAGGTCATATTCTGCACTGGTAAAATCAACCAGATCGCCATTTAAGGTCACTGAACGGCCGCCATTGTCGATGACCAGATCATCAAATTCGATGCGCTGTGCCACTTCATCTTCAGGCACCTTGTCAGTACGACGCAGCAATGCACGAATACGTGCCAGCAATACACGTGGCTGAACCGGTTTAGCGACATAGTCATCTGCACCCATTTCCAGACCCAAAACCTGATCCATGTCTTCAGTACGCGCAGTCAACATCAAAATCGGTTGATGATAATGTGGACGCACTTCACGGCAAATGGTCAAGCCATCCGCACCTGGCAACATCACATCCAGCACCACCATATCTGGCTGCTCGGCAATAATCCGACGAATGGCACGGTTACCATCCGGCTCTACCCCCACCTCAAGTCCGTTACGAATGAGGTATTCTTGCGTTAAACGGGCAAGACGCTCGTCATCTTCAACAATTAAAATCTTGGGTAACTTTTCTTCTTGGCTCATGTATTGCCCCTTATTTGGTGGATCTACGCTATAGGCGTATCCTTTTGAAATCCAATAGATACGTTTTTAATATGCTTGCAATATACACACGTTTACATTGTAAACAAGATAGCGTTCACCAAACTGATACATCAAGATAGCATTTTGTAATATTTTATCGTGCATTTTTTGGACAATTATGCTTGAAACAGTGGTTTAGATCTGATTTTCGATTTACACAACTATTACATGGACAAAATATGACTGCTTGATTCCGCACTTTTTAGTTATCCACAGTGTTATCTATAAGCACTTTCTTGGGACTTTGTTATGCTATGCCTTGCCTGATAAGGCTTATACAAAAATCAATAAAAATAGCGATATTTTTACAAGGATTAAAGCACAACTTAAGAAAAATATTTAGCTAAATGTCAATATTGATCTACCCTAAATTTTCCCGTATCTTGTGTTCAATTAATTTTAAAACCACTAGGTCTTGTGTTTATTCCTCAAACACTGTGGCATGAATTTTGCCCAGTTCAAACGGTCCATAAACATAAAAATAGATGACAATGGAGCTATGCTAACATGAGCGTAATCACTTCAACTCCTGGTCAACTTCAGGTGATTAAACGCACCGGTGATGTTGCCGCTTTTGATGCAGAAAAAATTTCTGTCGCAATTGGTAAAGCGTTTTTGGCGGTTGAAGGCCAACAAAGCGCTGACTCGAGCCGGATCCATGATCGTATCGAGCAACTGACGGAAATGGTATTAAATACCTTTAAACGTCGTTTACCTTCTGGCGGAACGATTCATATTGAAGAAATTCAAGACCAAGTTGAACTTGCGCTAATGCGTACGGGCGAACAGAAAGTTGCACGCTCTTATGTCATTTACCGTGAACAACGTTCTGAAGCACGTAAACAGTTAGGTGCACATCATCACCCGACCCTGCAAATTACCGATGCTGAAGGCAAACTCAAGCCACTAGATTTAAGTGCTTTAACTGCGCATGTTACTAAAGCAGCAGAAGGCCTTGAAGGGATTGATGTACAAGCCATTGTCGATGAGACTGTGAAAAACTTGTACAACGGCGTAAAAGAGTCTGACATCTCGACCACGATGATGATGGCGACCCGTACCCGTATCGAGCAAGAGCCTAACTATACGTATGTGACTGCACGTTTATTGCGTGATGACCTGGTTGCGACTGGTTTGAAATTCCTGGGTCTACCTGTAGATACAGTTGAAGGCGATGCGCTGGAAACTTACCTGAAAAAAGGGATTGAGCTTGAGCTGCTTTCTCCAGAATTGCTGAACTTTGACCTGGCGAAACTGGCTGCTGCGATTCAACCGGAACGTTCTAACCAGTTTACTTACCTGGGTCTACAAACCTTATTTGACCGTTACTTCATCCACTCGGATGGCGTACGTTTCGAATTGCCGCAATTATTCTTTATGCGTGTTTCTATGGGCTTGTCGCTCAATGAAGAAAACCGTGAAGACCGTGCAATCGAATTCTATAACTTATTGTCTAGCTTCGACTACATGGCATCGACGCCCACCCTGTTTAACTCAGGTACGCTTCGTCCACAGTTGTCTAGCTGCTACTTGACTACAATTGATGATGACCTGTACGACATCTATGGCGCAATGCGTGATAACGCAATGCTGTCTAAATGGGCAGGTGGTTTAGGTAATGACTGGACGCCAGTTCGTGCCTTGAACTCATACATCAAAGGTACAAACGGTAAGTCGCAAGGTGTTGTTCCATTCCTTAAAGTAGCGAATGATACGGCTGTTGCGGTTAACCAGGGCGGCAAGCGTAAAGGTGCAGTATGTGCATACTTAGAAACCTGGCACCTGGACATCGAAGAATTCCTTGAACTGCGTAAGAACACTGGTGATGACCGTCGTCGTACCCATGACATGAACACTGCGAACTGGGTTCCTGACCTGTTCATGCAACGTGTATTCGAAGATGCTGAATGGACTTTGTTCACCCCTTCTGAAACGCCTGATCTGCATGATTTGACTGGTGCAGAATTCGCTGAGCGTTATGCACATTACGAAGCGATTGCCAAAGAAACAAACATGTTGCACAAGAAAATCCGTGCAAAAGATTTGTGGCGCAAAATGCTGTCTATGCTGTTTGAAACTGGTCACCCGTGGATCACATTCAAAGACGTATGTAACCTGCGTTCACCACAACAACACGTAGGTGTAGTTCACTCTTCTAACTTATGTACAGAAATTACGCTGAACACCAGCAAAGAAGAAATCGCGGTATGTAACCTGGGTTCGATTAACCTGGTACAACATGTTCAAGGTGGTGTACTTGATCGCGAAAAACTGGCACGTACCGTTAAAACTGCGGTTCGTATGCTCGACAACGTGATCGACATCAACTACTACGCTGTTCCGCAAGCGCGCAACTCGAACCTGAAACACCGTCCGGTTGGTATGGGTATCATGGGCTTCCAGGATGCACTGTATGAGATGAACCTTGCTTATGGTTCTGATGCTGCGGTTGAGTTTGCTGATGAATCGATGGAAGTAATCTCATACTACGCGATTTCAACCTCTAGCGATTTGGCTGTTGAACGTGGTACATACGAAACATTCAAGGGTTCATTGTGGGATCAAGGTATCCTGCCAATCGACTCGCTTGATCTGGTTGCGAAAACTCGCCCTGAACGCATGTTCGAAGTCGACCGCACTCAACGTCTGGACTGGGACACGTTACGTGCCAAAGTTCAAAAAGACGGTATGCGTAACTCGAACGTGATGGCGATTGCACCAACAGCAACGATTTCAAACATCTGTGGCGTGTCTCAGTCAATCGAGCCAACCTTCCAGAACTTGTATGTGAAATCAAACCTGTCTGGCGAATTCACCGTGATTAACCCGTACCTGGTACGTGCGTTGAAAGAACGTGGTCTTTGGGATGCGGTAATGGTCAACGACCTGAAACACTTCGAAGGTTCTGTGCAGAAGATTTCCCGTATTCCTGAAGAGCTTAAAGCCATTTTCGCGACTGCATTTGAAGTTGATACACGCTGGATCGTGGATGCTGCATCACGTCGTCAAAAATGGATCGATCAGGCTCAGTCTCTTAACCTTTACATCGCTGGTGCAAACGGTAAGAAACTGGACATCACTTACAAGATGGCTTGGTTACGTGGTCTTAAGACGACTTATTACCTTCGTGCATTGGGTGCGACTTCTGCTGAGAAATCTACAATTAACACTGGCGCATTGAATGCAGTTAAACCTGCAACTGTTGCGGCTCCTGTTGCGGCAGTAGCTCCGGTGGTTGAAGCGCAAAAACCTGAAGCTCCTGCAGAGGAAGAAGGTTTTGCTCAAGCGGCGCCAGTGCCAATGGCATGTTCAATTGACAATCCTGATTGTGAAGCTTGTCAATAATTAACTAAAGGTATCGAACTCAGAAATTAGGCTACTCACGTGGCCTCTCTGGAAATTCTCTAAACGTTAGGCTACGTATAGCGTAATTTTTCTGAAAGGAAGAATTATGAAAAAAAGAAAAGATATCTTTGGTCGAAAAATTGATTTAACCAGAGAAGAGCGTAAGTCTCTTCAAAGATTTGTAAGTGTAGCGATTACGGCTATTTGGTTTTGGCGATTTAGAGATTTGCCAATCATCTATAGCTTGCTTAATTGTCTCACTTATATGTTCACAGAGTTTTTAAGACTTCTTAAAAAGAGTTGGGAATTATCTATAGTGCTAGCTATACCTTATTTTGCAGCAAAGTTCGCACTATATTTTATTCATTTGAGTCAGCCTATCATTTGATAGGCTAACTATAAAAATAAAGGAAATCACCATCATGCCTCCAATGACTCATAACTACATGTTAGGACTTGCGGCATTGCTGATTTCCTTTGGTATTACCTTTTATTTACCCATTGCTTACTTCTGGCTCAAAGTTCGCCAGCAGCGTAAGCAAAATAAGTAGTGGGGATTATTGCTCCTGTATAAAACTAGAGCATTCATCAACAAAACTTAATTTTGCTTAAACAAATTGAGCGTATAGTAAGACATCTCAGCCAAGCTGAATGTCTCATAAAAGATATAAAGCAACGTAGAGAGAATTGATATGTCTATCCTAAGTTGGGACGATTTCGAAGATGATTCGCAAAAACCGGCTGCACCTGAACAGCAGCCTGCGCCCGTCGAGCCGCAAAAAACGTCTAATTCACAGATGGTATCTGATGCAGGCAACGCATCGCCGGATGTGGCAGCTGCACAACCCCTTAGAGCCACTCAAAACCGAGGATCAAATCCAACCGATTCGCTGGCAAGAGCATCTGCTTCCCTAGAGCAACTTGATGTAGCTCCAGGCCTGGAAGAGCTTGAAATGGGTGCGCAACGCGTACAGGTTGATGACAAGGCGATGATCAACTGTCGTGCAGACTTGAACCAGCTTGTTCCATTCAAATACGAATGGGCTTGGCAGAAGTATCTGGATGGTTGTGCAAACCACTGGATGCCACAAGAAGTCAACATGAACCACGACATCGCGCTGTGGAAGTCTGAAAATGGCTTGACTGAAGATGAACGTACCATCGTAATGCGTTCACTTGGTTTCTTCTCGACTGCCGATTCACTGGTTGCAAACAATCTGGTACTGGCGATTTATCGTCACATTACCAACCCTGAATGCCGTCAGTACATTTTGCGTCAGGCGTTTGAAGAAGCGATTCACACACACGCTTACCAGTATTGTATCGAGTCGCTAGGTATGGATGAAGGCGAAGTCTTCAACATGTACCGCGAAGTACCGTCAGTGGCACGTAAAGCGGCGTGGGGCCTGAAATATACTCAGTCTTTAAGTGATCCTACTTTCAAAACCGGCACACCTGAAAACGACCAGATCCTGCTTCGCAACCTGATCGCGTTCTACTGTGTACTTGAAGGTATCTTCTTCTACTGTGGTTTCAGCCAGATCCTGTCGATGGGCCGTCGTAACAAGATGAATGGTGTTGCCGAGCAATTCCAGTACATCCTGCGTGATGAGTCAATGCACCTGAACTTTGGTATCGATATGATCAACCAGATCAAGATCGAAAACCCAGGTTTATGGACCACTGAATTCCAGGAAGAAATCATCCAGATGATTCTTGAAGGTACCATGCTGGAAATCGAATATGCACGTGACACCATGCCACGCGGTGTACTTGGCATGAATGCTGGCATGATGGAAGAATACCTGAAGTTTATTGCTAACCGTCGTCTGGCGCAGTTAGGCTTGCCTGAACAGTTTGCTGGTGTGAATAACCCGTTCCAGTGGATGTCAGAGATGATGGACTTGCGTAAAGAGAAGAATTTCTTCGAGACGCGCGTAACAGATTACCAAACTGGCGGTGCGTTAAGCTGGTAAGGTTTAGCTTAAAATGACACGACATCTGTGATTTTAACTTTAAATAAAAAGCCACCCTTGCGGTGGCTTTTTTATGATCTGATTTATCGTCTTCAATTCTGGGATTTATTTCAACCGCTTCCCTGCTTCATCAATAATCATTTCCCCATCTTCATTGCTAAACGCTGCGCACTGCGGAGCAGAAAGAATATCTAAAACAACTTCTGATGGAGGAACTCTACAAGTTCACCTTACTCACCCGCGGTCAGTCTGCTGATCTCACCGATCGATATTCTGAACGGGTCGAAAGTGCCGGGGAATTATCAAAGCGGGTAAATCAGAAAACAATCTAGTATTTTCCAGACTGCTTCGATTCATCTTTTTAAAACCTCAATATTTAAAATCCCGCTTTAAAAGCGGGATTTTTTATTTTGAAAATTTAGCAGCCACAAATCATTTCAATTAAAACTCTTTTGTCACGCTCAAACCCGCACTCCAGTTTCGCCCTTCTGCTGGTTCATAGAAACGACTATTGCTTTCATTGACAATCACTGAACCTGAATAGTCTTTATCAAAAAGATTATCGACACGTGCAAAAGTTTTGACAGACCAGTCTTTCATATTCCATTTATAGCCAACATTGGCACCAGCAACAGTATAGCTGGGTGCATATTCAGTATTGGTATCATTGACATAAATTCGATCTGAATAACGTACATCCAAACCTGCACTCAAACCATTTTCAGGTTTCCAGCCCAGACTTAAAAATGCCTGATTTTTGGCAATACCGGGAATATAGTTTCCTGATTCAACTCTCGACACTGCAATATTGCCATTCTGATTTAAAATTTCAGGAATATCAGCATCAAAAGTTGCATCTATATAGCTATAGCTGGCTTGAGCAGTGAGATCACGCCATAAACTTTTATTCCAGGAGAGTTCAATACCTTCTCTTAAAGTTTGATCTGCATTACGGAAAGTAGAGCGACCATTGTCATTACCTGCAGAAACAATGTCATCCTGAGTCGTGGTATGGAATACTGCAGCAGTAAAATCACCGAAACGATTAGCAGATTTTAAGCCAAGTTCATACGTTTCACTTTCTGCTGCTTTTAAACTAAAGCTCCGGTGTTCTGCAGTATTTGCAGGATAAGACATTTCGGTAAAGGTGGGCGTTTCAAAGCCTTGTGCATAACTGACATAAGTCATCAGCTCAGGTAAAATCTGCCAGCTTAAAGCCATGGAGGGCAATAATTTCTGATAATCGGTTTTACCTGAATTATTGCCATTCGCCAGAAACTTGTCTTTAGACTTGAAATGAACATTGCTATAGCGCAGGCCGGCATCCAAGGTCCAATCGGGAGCAAAGTGATAAGAAGCTTGCAAATACGGATCTAAATTCCACAGGGTATTATCTTCATCTCGACGCAGTTCACCTTTAACCCCCAAGCGATCACCTAAAAAGTTTTGATAGCCTTTACGGTCTTCAGTCATGGCATCAAAAGCGAGACCAGCAATCAGTTGGATATCTGGCAGAATATCTTTACCCGTCCAGCGTAAATCTGTCCCATAAAAATTACGGTCAAAATCAATCACGCCACCCGCATGATTAACTCCACCTTGTGCTGTACGAGGAATCGACTGATATTGCGTGACTGCGCGCTGTCCCCAGTAGGCCATACCATACAGTTCATGCTGATCATTGATCGGTTTATTCCAGGTCAAACCTGTTTGCAGCTGCTCAATTTCTTTACGTGCATTATAAAGAAGGACGTTGGTCGCGACCTGTCGGGGATTGGCCTTCCACTGGTCTCGGGTTAAACCACCCGGATCATCCGCTGCAATTTTGACATAGTTATTCATCCAGTTGATTTTAGAACCATCTTCCAGATCCCAGGTCAGCTTGGCATTATTCAGAACTTTATGTGCACTGCTGTGATCACGGTAACCATTGGTATCAAAATAAGAGGAGCTGATGATATAGCTTGGCTCTGAAGCATTCTCTGAACCGCCTTGCAAAACCAGCTTGGTCTGCCCTTTGTTCTGACTCCCTGCAGAATGCCCCAGTTCAATTGAGTCAGCGCCTTGCCCTTCCGTTGTGGTGGTTAAAATCGTTCCCCCCGAAGAGTTGCCATACAACGAGGAAAACGCACCACCCAAAACCTCAATATGATCCAGACTGTTCAAATCAATATTCGAGGTTTGCCCCTGCCCATCCGGCATCGTTGCAGGGATTCCATCCACATATAAACGCACACCACGCACACCAAAACTGGAGCGAGCGCCAAAGCCTCGCATCGAAATTTGCAGGTCCTGGGCATAGTTTTCACGATTATTTAACTGTAATCCTGGAACGCCTTTTAATGTTTCCGACAGGTTCACATTCATGCTGTTATCTTGTTCTTGATTCAGATAATACACTGATGCCGGTGTGGTCAATCGCTCCCGATCGGTACGGGTCGCTTGAATGATAATCGTGTCTAACCTTTGGACTTCTTGTGTGTCATTTTCTGCATAAATATTCTGACCTGCGCAAGCAATCAGGCAGGACAAGGTCGATTTCACAAATGGAAATTTCGGGCTTTGATACATAAATAACAGGCCTTATTTGAAAGTGGTTTAATGCGGCAAATACCTTATCAAGATGGCGTACATCTCATGATTCAATTCATTTTGTTTTAAGCATCGATATCCAATAAATGCGCTGATTCGATGACATATAGTTCGTTCAATGGATAGAAAGACTTTGAGCTTAAAATTCTGTGTTCGGTAAATTCAGACTTGATTAATCCTTTATCTGAATTGCGCTTAAAATCAGCCAGATACAAAGCATATTATTTTAATGCGATCTGAATGAAATTGAGCTTTCAGCAACAAATCAACATCATTTCTCTGTGTCCTTAAAACTGGATGTAGGCATTCAACAATACATAATAAAAAAGCCTGACGAATCAGGCTCCTTCATACTGATTTAAAAATTTAACTATTTATTGTCTGGCAAGGCATAAGCCACCAGAGAGTCGCCCATTTTAGTCCCAAAGGAACCATGACCACCCGCCATAATGACCACATACTGCTTGCCATTCGCTTCATAAGTCATTGGTGTAGCCTGACCACCCGCAGGTAGACGGCCTTTCCACAATTCATCACCGTTGTTCACGTTGATGGCGCGAATGTAGTTATCTTGAGTTCCACCCACAAACATTACATTACCCGCAGTTGAAATAGGCCCACCCAGCATCGGCACACCCATTTTGAATGGCGGCAATGGAATGCCCGGCATACTGTCACGAATGGTACCGATGCGGCGTTTCCAGGCCACTTCATGAGTATTTAAGTCCACACCTGCAACAAATCCCCATGATGGCTGTTTACACGGTAGACCGAATGGAGACAGGAACGCACTGATTTCAACACCATAAGGCACACCATACATCGGTTGAACACCTGCTTCTGTGCCTGCACCTTTAGCCGTCTTAGGACGGTTCGGATCTTGAGGAATCAGTTTCGATACAAATGGCAGGCCAATCGGGTTGGTTAATGCAATTTGACGGTCCGGATTCACCGACATACCACCCCATTCAAACACACCCAAATTGCCCGGGAAGACCAGTGTCCCATTTTCAGAAGGTGGTGTATAAATGCCATCGTAATTCAGTTTATGGAATGCAACACGGCAGACCAACTGGTCAAACATGGTCGCACCCCACATCTGTTTATCGGTCAATTTATCTTGTGGCGCCAGATTAAAATCAGAGAACGGTTGAGTTTTAGAATAGAACTCACCTTTGGTTTGGGGTCCACGTTTCACAGATTGTGGTACCGGTTTCTCGGTAATCGGCACAATCGCTTTACCATTACGACGATCCAGCACAAAAGCATTCCCAGTTTTGGTCAAGACATAAATGGCTGGAACCATATTGCCACTTTTGTCTTTAATCTCGGTCAATGTCGGCTGTGAAGGTACGTCCATATCCCACAAATCATGATGGGTAGTCTGGAAGTTCCATACTAGCTTACCAGTCGTCGCATTCAGGGCCAGCATCGAGTTGGCATAACGCTCGTCCAGTTCAGTCCGGTGACCACCGTAAATATCCGGGGTACCGACACCCGTTGGTACGTAGACGATGTCCAGCTCTGCATCATAGGCCAAAGGTGCCCAAGCATTTGGAGAGTTATGTACAAATTTTTGACCCGGTGCAGGAATCAAATTCGGATCTTCAGCGCCTGTGTCAAATACCCAAAGCAGTTCACCGGTATTCACGTCATAACCACGGATCACACCCGATGGTTCTTCAGTTGAATAGTTGTCGGTAGTTGAACCCGCAATAATAATGGTGGTGCCGGTTACTACAGGCGGTGAGGTTGGAATATAACCGCCCGGATATGGGAATGGCATATCTTTTTGCAGATCGACTTCGCCATTTTTACCAAAATCAGAACAGACTTTACCGGTGGTCGCATTGACCGCCACTAAACGCCCATCATTGACCGGTAAAATGACTTTTTGTGGACATTCAGCAGAGCTGCTTTTTTTCGCAGCGAGACTGCTTTCAAAACCAGCCGTATTGTTGACATCATAATAAGACACGCCACGACAGGTTAAATGCTGATAGGTATGATCAGCTTTCAGCTTTGGATCATAGGTCCATTTCGCCTTACCTGTTGCCGGATCAAGCGCAGTCAATTTCTGGTGA
Source organism: Acinetobacter sp. TWP2-2-3 (assembly GCF_049896445.1). Lineage (GTDB taxonomy): Bacteria > Pseudomonadota > Gammaproteobacteria > Pseudomonadales > Moraxellaceae > Acinetobacter. The sequence continues at coordinate 70,614 of NZ_JAFCUI010000002.1, read as the reverse complement.
GTGGTACAGATGTACATGTTGTCACCCACCTTGATTGGGGTAACCTGATTGGTGGTTTCACCCGAGTCATTTTCAGTCTTGAATTCGCCCGTGTGATATTCCCAAGCCACCTGCAAATCTTTGACATTTTCAGTATTAATCTGCTTTAACGGTGAATACCGTAAACCGGACTGGGTACGACCATAAGCAGGCCAGTCTTCATCTGCCACACCGGGAATTGGCTGGTGAGTTGCAGGCTGCTGGGATTTTAATTCACCGCGAATTTCTTGCGGGTCATTAAATACAGCATAAATCATGACAGCGATGGTAATGGCCAATGAAGCACCCAAGGCAATTTTCGCGGTTTTAGCATGATCAAAGCCACGTGTGGTAGCCGGAATCAGCAGGGCCAGACCAAACAGCCCTAAAATATCTAAACGCGGCGCAAGTGCAAAGAAATCTGAACCGACTTCCCACAGCCCCCACACCACTGTCGCCAAAACGAATATGGCATAAACAAGGAGTGCAGCACTTTTTCGTTTATACAAGAGAACTGCGGTCGCAATAAAGAGAATACCTGCAATGATGTAGTACCAAGACCCACCCAGCACTGCAAGATAAATCCCTCCAATCAGCAGTCCTATACCGAAAACAGCGGCAATGACCGCTAAAATCGTTTTCAGTACTGAACCTGATGATGAAGTATTCATATTGAACACCTATAAAAGTTTTTTTTGAAAGTCCATGCACATGACAGGCATGAGCACCCTTATTGTTAAATTCTGAGTTATAAATACATCAATGTCTTAAGCAGGCATTGCCCATTACTGCAACAAAGCACCTAGAGATTCAATAGTGTATTTGCAACTAAAAACTATGTTTTAAAATGACGTATTAAACTTAATTCCGCCCACCCAGACATTTTCACCGTTTTTGTCCGCACCGACGTGACGCACATATTGCACATTCGGGCGAATGGTGAGCCAGGGGGTGGCATGTAAACCATAATAAATTTCTGCATCGATTTCTTGATGACGATCAGTACTGACATCGTTATTCATGTTGATGCGTGCAATACCGAACGCAATTTCATCTTGAGGACGTGAATCCATCGCGCCTTTGTAAACCAGCCCGATATTTTGCATATCACTGACGTTATTGGTTTTGGAGTCATGCACTGTCGCATTCACAAAGCCGGTCAGACCACGCGAAGCATCACCGTGATGTGCAGTCAATTGTTGCTTGGCAACGATCCAACCCCCATGGTGATGGTCGGTTTGATCTGGATTGGAAATGACTTCAGCCTCAGCTGTACTGTAGTAATAACCGGCGCGATATTCACCCGGTAGTTTTTGTTCACCCAGTTTAGGCGTCCAAACCACTTCTGCAGGAAGCATTACCCCTTTAGAACCATCCGTGCTCAGGTTAAATCCTTTGCCACGTTCCAGATTCTCAGGGTTGTATTCATAAGCACCGATCTGGGCATAAAATTCAGGGTTAATGTTGTATTTGACCCGGGCTGCCCATTGGCTTACTGGCCAGTTGTACCATTGATCACCAACCCAGTTCCCGACTTGTGAACCGCATAGGGCCAGATTCTGAAAATCGCAGTCAAAACTATTGAAGTCTTCACCCTCACCGAAGCGCCCGACTTTCACATCCAGTTTTTGTTCCAGGAATTTTTTCTTGATCCATAAATCAGTCAGACGCCAGGTTTGACCACGGCCCCAGACTTCTTGCACTGAACTTAAATGGCCATTTAAAGCAGCAGCGCTTTGAGACAGTGACTGACCGTTACGCTGAGTGACAGTAATTTGCGCTTCAGTATCTTGCCAGCCTGCAATTTTTGCCAGATCCAGATGTGCCCCAAAAACAAACTGGTCCGCATATTCAGTTCTATGGCTTGAAGATCTTTGTGCATCGATCAAGCTTGCCATTTCACCGGTATAACCAAAACTGAAATCATAGCCCTGATTTTGGAGTGCTGTACGTTGCCCGTTCCAGTCACCGAGCATCCACGGGCTTTCCGAACTGAAAGCAGCTTCAGCATGCACAGTGGTCGTGGTTAAGATGAAAGAGGCACAGCAAAGGTAAAAGGCCTTCGATAATGGGGAGAGATACATTGAATGTGACACCTTCATCACCATATGAAGCTTTTTATTGTACGCCTGTTGATTTTAAAAAATTGTTACCAATAGATAAAAAGTATGAACAAAATGTTATATTTATTAGTATTATTATATACTTTTTGTAAATTTTAAATTTATAAGTATTTGTTTATCATTATATTAAATTTAATAACATCAAACCATAGCTCCAAAGAACAATTTGATATTCATCAGATAGATTTAGCTTTAATTTCTTATAAAAGACTCAGAGATAAATCAGCTCCATTACTATTTAATTTTCTTCATTTCAAATCATGCAACGCTACATTTTTTGTTGATTGAATACTGAATCACTATTGCGATAAGGCTTTTAAAAACATGAAAAAATTATTGTCATTTCACCATAAACTTTTAAAAATTAGATTATGCTAAAGTTATTCTGATAAGAAATTGCGTCGCTTTAAAACAATAATCTAGCTTAATAGACGAGAACAAGCATGAAAGGTTCAATCCTTGATTTTTCTATTCAACACAATACCGGTTTTATCTCGGGGGATGATAATCAGCGCTATAGCTTTAATGGCGCAGACTGGCGTAGTGAGCGTCCACCTTCACGCGGTGATCGGGTCGATTTTATCGTCAATACCGCGGGTGAAGCATCTGAGGTTTATCTGGCCTTAGGCAGTTCTATTTATCTGGGAGAAAAAATTTCCAGTCAGCTTGGCAAATATTCAAATCTGGATCAAGCCGAGGAAAATTACAGCAGCATTGACTGGTTTGTAAAATGTCTGACCAACTATGCAAACTTTTCCGGCCGTGCACGCCGTAAAGAATTTTGGTTCTTTATGCTGTTTTGTGTAATTTTAGGCATTGTTGCTGAGGTAATTGATACAGTTTTAGGCACTAAACCGCTGGTGAATAGCCTGCTTAATCTGGCACTTCTAGTCCCAAGTCTGGCCGTTGGCGCGCGTCGCTTGCATGATGTAGGACGCTCTGGTTGGTGGCAATTACTGACGCTTACCGTGATTGGCATACTGGTACTGATCTGGTGGTGGGCAACTGAAACCAAGCAACAAAACAATGAGTATGGTGCTCCTGCCAAATAACCGAACCTTACAAATCCCGTCTTGATGCGGGATTTGTTTATCGATTATTTAATGACTAAATATCAGCAAAATCAGACTTTCTCCATGCTGCAAGATCAATTAGTGAAATTTCCAGATGCTGTATGGGTGCAAATCTATAAAGATAAAATGCAGCTGATGAATATAGATGGCACGATTACGCATACCCTGCTACCCGATGTGCCCTATGCCCATCCGCGGAGTATTATTGCCGACTTTGATGCAGCCGCGGTGACGCTGAAACGGCTGTTACCATCGTCAATGATGAAGAAACTATTTAGCTCTATAGCACTGCTGCAAATTATGGATCTGCCTGAAGACGGTTTAACCGAAGTTGAAAAGCGTGCGTTACTCGAACTCGGTTATGAAAGTAGCGTGCAAAATGTCATCCTGTTTGACCATGCAGGAAATGCTCTGACCAAAGCCAGAGTTCCCCCCCAACATCGAATGACGATCATCAACATTTTACTGGTGATCATCATTATGGTGGTGCTGGCATCGACCTGGTTTTTGACGCTTTAAATGTTCATCCAAGAGCAAAAATCCCGCACGCTGCGGGATTTTTATTGAGATAACAATCTAATAAGAGAGTTGATCTGTATAGATGTAGCAGCTTATAGACAAAATATCTCTAAAAATCAGCTCAAATAAAATAAGCAAAAATTAGGGTTTATTTAAAATAATCTAGCAACTGATTAAAGCGGTCAATTTTATATTTAGGTTGTGCCACTTCTAACTCTTCCTGACTGCCATAACCATAACTTACCGCTATAGTCTCAATACCATTGTGACGGGCGCCAAAAATGTCATGCTCACGGTCACCGACCATCATGCATTGATCGGCCTGTAACTGTTGCTGCGCTAAAATATACTGAATCAGCTCGGCTTTATTGGTTCGGTCACCATTCAGCTCACTGCCATAAACGTCGGTAAAATACTGGGCCAGATCAAAATGTTCCAGAATCTGTTTGGCATACACTGTCGGTTTTGCTGTAGCGACAAACAAGCGATAACCACGGCGTTTCAGTTCTGCCAGCGTTTCTGCTACACCCTCAAAAACATGATTTTCATAGAGACCCTTGACTGCAAAGCGCTCCCGATAACCCATTAAGGCCTGCTCAGCCAGCACATGATCGGCTTCAACATTTAAAATTTTGGCTAGTGAGGCTTTTAAAGGAGGACCAATAATCCAGTCGATATTGATCTCGTCACTAATCGGATGACCAATTTTTTCCAGACCATAGCGTGCAGACGTCGTAATCCCCACTTTCGGATCGGTTAATGTCCCATCCAGATCAATTAAAATATTCTTAATCACCGCCTATCCCCTCTCATCAGCACCGATATAAATTAATATCGAGAGTTCATTCAAATTTGCCTATACTAATGCAATTTTAGTGAATGAAGGACATCATTTTGCGCCCTACCGTACTTTGCTTTTCCGGTTTAGACCCTTCAGGTGGAGCCGGCCTTCAAGCAGATATTGAAGCTATTGGTCAAAGTGGTGCACATGCGGCAATTGCCTGCACAGCCCTCACTATTCAAAATTCACAGCAGGTTTTTGGTTTCGAAGCCACTTCCAGAGAATTGCTGTTGGCACAGGCCAATGCGGTGGTCAATGACCTGCCCATTCGTTGCGTAAAATCTGGCATGTTAGGCACCACAGACAATATCGTGGCTCTGGCCGAGTTTCTGACTGTACATCCAGATTATCTGTATGTGCTGGATCCGGTTTTGGTCGCCAATAGTGGCGGCTCGCTGGGTAATCAGGAAACGCTGGTCAAAGCATTTACCCAGCTGATTCCATTGGCCACCATTTTAACGCCAAATACGGTTGAACTGCGTGCCCTGACGGGTGAGCAAGACCTCAAACTGGCCACTCAAAAATTGTTTAAAATGGGTGCACAGGCTGTTTTAGTCAAAGGGGGGCATGAAGATACGCCTGATTATATCCAGAACAGCCTGTATATCGCAGGTGAGCTGGTCAACGAAACTCGCTGTCCACGTCTGCCAGGTGAATATCATGGTTCTGGTTGTTCATTGGCTAGTTTCATTGCCGGACGTCTGGCCATGGGTGATCAGTTGAAAACCGCGGTACAGCATGCTGAAACCTGGTTATTTGGGGTATTAAAAAATGCTGAAATTCCTGTTCCGAATGGCCAAAGAATTCCAAAGCGTTTTTAAGGTCACACCTCTTAAAATCAAAACTAAAAAAAGCCTGAGTCATTCAGGCTTTTTTATCGCTGCTATTTTATAAACAATACTATTTGGCCTGATAAATGACTTTGCTTACGTAGGTCGGTAAATTCCAAGTACCACCGGCGAAGCCTTTACATTGCACGGTCAGACTACTGAAGCTTTTGACAAATTTCTTGCCATTCCAGGCCCATTCGTCCTGACTCAGACAATCACCCAAACCACGTACTTTATGCCCAGAAAATATCTGGCCTTGGCTAAATGTTTCTCCCGAGGTCGTCACCAACTGTTTAAATTGCTTGTTTCGATCCATCAGCCAGAAGCCACTACCCATATTATAAGCCCCACGCCAGCATGGAATCTGAATCAGTTGATTCTGGGCATTAATGGGATAAATGGTCATAACATCATCATCCAGAAAACGCTGGCTAAACAGCAAATCACATTGATCTTCCTTGGTGGTGGCTTGCAGTTTTCGAATCATCTGCTGACTTGTTGCCGTATTCAGTTTTGCTTGAGTGACTTTGCCTGACTGATATTTTGGTATCTGAATTTTCGGTATCGCTGCAGCTTTGAGCACCGCCTGATTGGATTTTTTCCCCGGCCTGATCAAGGCTGAGGGCGTAGAAAGTCGACGCTGAAATTCATCCATCTTGAGTAAAACGGCACTGGCACCGGAAGTGGACAGGTTCCAGCGTGATTGGGTATTCTTAAATACAACCGGAGCTGTTCCCTGTACAGCTTTTAGCAAGGCTCGCGTTTGATCAGTACTGAGTTGCCCTATTCCCTCCCGATTCAGACCAATCACACCATAAGGTGTGCTGGCAATTTGTAGCTGAAGCTGTCGTGTAGGTGTGGCAGCAGCTAAGGGTAAAATCTGGACTTGGGCTTTGATACTACTGTTTGCACCCGCAGCACGCTCTAGTAGCACCGAAACCGGCTGATCAATATCTTGATCCGATTGATAACCGGCAGCGCGGCAGGTGCCGGTATTATCACAGGAAATTTCCCAGTCTTTATGTAAAAAATGCAGTCCCTGAATAGCAGCCAGACTCCATGAACTGATACTGGCTAGACCAAATGTGATACTCATGATTTTGATGTTGTAGATCCATTTTTGTTTCATCATTTAGTCCTTATTTAAAACGCTTGCCGAGGTAGCAGGCTGCATCTGCTCAATCTGCTTCTGTTTATCTTTTTTCTTGCGCTCATTGCTCAGGGTCGCCATTAAATCCTGCGCCAAAGCCTTAAGCAGAATCATATCTTCGGCCTGCATCTGTCTCGGTTGTTTATCCAGCAGACATAGACTCCCAAGCGCAATTCCATTTTTATCTTTTAAAGGCACACCAGCATAAAAACGGATATGATGCTGTCTTAATTCTGACAGATGTGGAAAGCGCGGGTCACGCTGCAAGTCTTCTATCACCAAAGGCTCATTCTGATAGAGCAAATGGGTGCAGACTGAATCCTTGCACATTTGTCGGGTTGCAACAGGCTCCTGAGTAAAAGGACTGATTGGAATATACATTTCGTGCTGATTCAGCCAGGAAATTTGTGCGTAATCAACGTCAAAGGCTTGACGGGCTTCTTCAATATATTGTTTATAAAGGATCTGATGACGGTGATCTAATAATCCCAACTCATTTAAAGCCTGCTGCCGTTCTTTTTCATTCTTGATCTCCAGATTCTCAAACCAGCTTTCGCCTTCATTCAAGGTATAAGTTTCGACAGTCAGAATCAGATCATCGACATTATTGACCAGTGCTTCCAGCTCAAAACGTTGTTGCAGTTCATCCAGAAGCTCCAGCTGCATCACACTCCAAGTCGCAAAAATGATTTTCATCTCAGGATATTGCTGCGCCAGTCTATATTTCAGCAACCGAATCTGTGCCGCAGGCGCATGATGAAAAATAGACACACATAAAATCTTGATCGAAGCTGGTAATACAATACCCTTTCCTGATTCACTCGATTGAATCAGCACATCCAGATCATTTCGGGCAGCAATATTTTTGAGATTCAGCGCGTGTGCCAACATGGCAGAAATCTGGGTGTCAATTTCCCAACGTGCACCAACGCAATAGACTTCGGGCTGCTCGGCACTCATCTTACTCGGATAGGCTTTTTGAAACGCATGATTAAAGAACTGCAAGCCCTGATAAAGACGCAACCGGTGTTCGGCAGTAACATCAGTATCATGCCCTTGAGAATAAATCCGAATGGCTGGAATGGCTACTTCGCCATAGAACATCTGTACACGACGGGCCACTTCCTCTGCACTGGGCTTTTTCGGTAATTGCGCACAGATGTAATCATTGGCTACCTGCATTGCATCATTGACTTCATCAGCCACCAGTCGCTGGTAAAAGCGTTCGGAGGGTGACAATACTGGCGTACTGCCAAGCAAGGTTTTGACAAAACCCAGTGCCGGTACATAATTGGACAAAACCAGCAGGCAGGCAGTCAAAGGCGTCGACAAGATCAGCCCTACCGGTCCCCAGAGGGTGGTCCAGAACGTAGCAGCCAGAATAATTGCCAAGGTAGACAGGCCGGTACTTTCCCCATAGAGCCACGGTTCAATCACGTTATTGCTGATCAGTTCCAGCACCAGAATCAAGCCCACAGTCCAGAGCACCATGTCCCAGCCCGGATCAACGGCGAAAGCCAGCGTAATCGGGAAAATAGCTGAAACGATCGGGCCAACATAGGGTACAAAACGCATAACCACCGCAACCAGCCCCCACATAATCGCTGCCGGCACGCCAATCAATAACAGCCCAATCGCCATGGGAATGCCATAAGTGACATTGACCAGCAGCTGCATGCGCAAATAGGTCCCGATACTTTTGCCGGCATCATCCAGCGCATCGGTGCCGATATTCAGATTACCGCCCAAGAGTTTCAGAAAGCGGTCATGCAGGTCTTTGCCATTGAATAAAATTAATACCATAAACAGAAACACAATCCCTATAATCGCCAGTGGATTCAGGATTTTATTCAGCCAGTCCAGCGCAGCCTCTTCACTCGTTGGTTCCAAACCGACCACTTTGACATTCTGCACATTCGGGTCTTCTGTTTCCTGTTCGGGTGTGTCTATCGAATCTTCGACTGTGTCAAAGGTCTGGATCGCCCCATCCCACATACTCGGTCCCTGACGATAGTTTTCGAGCATTTTCAGTTTTTGCTGGATGGTGTCTTGATATTGCGGCAGTTCCTGACTTAGCTTACCGAGTTGCACCCCCAGATAAGTCGCTGTGCCGCCCAGAAAGGACAAGGTCAGGCACATGACCAGGCCAATCGCCGCCCATTGGGGACAGCCCCAGCGCTTTAAACGGGAAACCAGAGGAGAAAGTAAAAATGCCAGCAGAATGGCCAAAGCCAGCGGAATAAAAATATCCCGGCCGAAATACAACGCCGTCATGACTACAGCAGCAATTACAAAGCCTGCCATCATTCTGAGCGCATGTTGGGTGCGCTGCCGCTCGGACTGATCTGGCATCAATACTTCAGTCTGTTGTTGCAGGTTGGCCTGTCTTGGTTTTACTTGACTGTTCTTGTTGTTATCCACCTGAAAAGTCCTAAAATATTATTCCTTCAACATAATTTAGGACTTTCTATATTTTTGTTACAAAGGTATTCCTGTAATCATTTGCAAAGATATTTCACTTAAATCTTTTCAGGTAAATAGATTAACTCACGCTTTTGATCCGGCGCATTTTCCGGGTTTCGAGTTGCACAGGGACTGAAGTATGTTGATGTAACAATTGCCACTTGCCCTGCTGCTTGCTCAGGCACATGCTGACCCGACACCAGCCCAACTGGAAAATCGGTTCAATCACCGCATAATTCACCCGGACATAACCATCGACTACAGCCAGATCAGAAGTGACATGAATATTAAGGTCTTGGCGTTCGATGCGTATGCCTTCCGGTATAAATGCCCGATATTGCTGCCAGAGTGCCTGATAGGCTTCTACACCTTTCACTTCCATACTGACATCGACCAGACGGATATCGGGTCGGCATAATTGAACAATATCCTGAATTTCAAGTCTGGCTACGGCATTATCCCACTCCTGAAGAAATGCCATGACTTCCTGAGCCAATTTTTCATCCCCAAAAACCTGCATAAAATTTCCTTCAACCGGACAAGTCAGACCTGAAATCTGGGATTCAATCAACTCACCGGATTTCTGATCTTTTTGTTCTTATTATTATGCCTATGCTAAAGCGTTATTCTCGCTTTGCTCTTCCCACTGCCGGATTGGATACAGCTCACCTGAAGATTATTTTTTAAATTATTTTTATTTTAATCAGGATGAATATGCTGTTTCTAGATTGGATGATTCAAAAATCAGCAGCGATTAAAAGTTACTTTAGAACTTTTATCGCATGCCTGTAAATGACATAAAGCGTCATTTAAAAATAGAAATAATTTTAGATCTGAATAAAATAGCGAGCTGTTACAGACCAAGTCGATCTGTTTATAAATTTCGTATGGCATTAATAAAGTTTCAAGGCATTTGATCCATGTCATCTCAGCAAATAAAAGCCATCATTCAGATAACAGCTTTACGATAAGTCTGCTTTGGCATTTCAATGATTTCGACACAAAGCTGTATTTTTAATTCAGGTTGTGGCGCAATATATTGCTGCATGACGTCGAGCACCAATTCGGAAATCGCCTGACGAACTTCGACACTGCGCCCACTCAACAGTGAAACTTTGGCATGCACATAGGCCTGATCTGTAACAGCATTCAGTCCAATCACATAATCCCGCTGCATAATCGCACGACTTTTTAAATCATTGGGATCAGTGACATGGCCGGTGTTAAAAAGTGCCTGATGGATCGCGACCAATAAAGGTTTGATCTCGATATGTTGCAGATTGTCAGAATATTCCAGATGCAGGTGCGGCATTAAAGGGATCTCAAATCGAAATGTGAGGATCAGAGCGGCAGGAAAATAATCAGCCCAGAATTTCAGTAATAATGAGAATAATACGATACATCAACCGTATTATTCTCTCGTCAGAATTTTAGTCTAGGGCTAAATTTAAGCTTTCTTTACATATTCTGATTTCAGTTTCATCGGGCCGATTCCCTCGATTTTACAATCAATATCATGCCCATCGGCAGCATCAGGCAGCAAACGGATATTTTTTACCTTGGTGCCCACTTTCACCACTGAAGATGAACCTTTGATTTTCAGGTCTTTAATCACCGTTACGCTATCACCGTCCGCCAGCACATTGCCGTTGGCATCCTTAATGATCACTTGTTCTTCAGTGACTTCACCTTCTTTCCACTCGTGTTCGCATTCAGGACAGATCAGTAGATCGCCATCTGCATAAGTATATTCAGATTGACATTTTGGACAGTTTGGCAGATCCATAAGAACCTCGAAAAAAAGAGAAAAATAAAATAAATGAAACAAATAAGCGCACAGTATAGCATCTTTGTCTGGAGCACTCATGGATAGGACATTGGGATGAAACCTACACAGGAGATCGAAGGAATTAATTGTCTGCAATCTGGGGATTAACCAGCAAAGATAGGAGTTGCAGTGATTCCTGCCAGCTCAAATGACACACCGCTGGCGGCACCACATCCGGATAACCCACCTGAATAATATGCAAACCGGTACCGATTGACACTTTTTCAAAGATGATCGTCACCTCTATTTCACCCTGCAATTCCGGGGTAGAGAACTGATCGGTATAGCGCAGCAGCTGATTGGGAATGACCTCATGATAAATGCCATGAAAATGATGCTGGGTCCCGGTAGAAAAATTGGTAAAGGTGGTTTTATAGCTGCCGCCGGGTTTGACTTCCGCATGTTCTACTTTGGCAATAAAGCCATGTGGTGCCAGCCATTTGGCCAGTGCATCCGGATGCACAAAGGCACGATACACCCGCTCCGGTGGTGCACTGAACACACGATGCATTTTTAAGGTGTAACTCATTTTTTCTTGTCCTTTGTTCTTATTATTTTTTATTGCGGGATATTCCCTACATTTATTGTGACTAAATCATCAGCCTGAGTTAAGTACTCATTTGAGTTATTTTATCCAGTTTTGAGCTGGCTATATATAATGAGTATGTATCTATACTCAAGCTCAAATCTTCGTATAGCAATTAAATAGAGCAATAAAAAAACCCGGCAGCACCGGGTCTCTTACTTTAAATCATTTAAATACAAGCATGATCAGCTACTAAGCAGGCTGCTCTCTTCGTCATCCAGCTCATCATCATAGACATAGGCCATGCAGCCCCAGCCATCATATTCGCCCTGAAATTGTGCAGCGATTTTGCTGAACCATTGTTCCAGATCCACGATATCTTCGTAGGCAGGCTCCATATATACATAAATCGTGATAATCCATTCCAGGGTATCGCTTTCTTCGTCCTGAAACAGGCTAATTTTTTGCTCTTCTTTTAATAGATGCAAGGCACAGCGATCTGCCTGCGCTTCATCCGCAAAGGCAATCGAAAATTCAATTTCGTGCGCTTCTTGCAAGTCGTCGCCATCCTGATGCATTTGCCACAGTACATTGCCATTTTCATCGTCAGGGAATTGATTGTAATCACGTGACATAGAAGTATCCTTATTATGATGCTGTTTTATTCTGCATTTAAGATTAGCTGATTTTTGTACAATTATCGAGATACAGACAAAAAATATTATCTTTTAACCATAAATAAACATATGATTTTTATAAATATAAAAATAAGTAAGGGGATCAATATATTCAAGATTCCTCAAGGCCAAAAATCCTGAAAAATATCAGGATTTAAACCAACTTATAGCATTCAGAATACTCTGGTAAAAATCTTCTAGACCTATGAATGTCATGATCTACGCGATGTGTGGATGCAGATGGTCTTGTTTCAGTTGCAAAAGCAGCGCAGCAAACTTGAGTTCCTCTAGACGCAGATCAAGATAGGATTCCCGAATCATCGCCTGACTCAGTGCCTGCCCGGTATAATTCAGCAAGACATAATCATCCTTTAAGGCTTGCAGCATCTCGCCTAGATTTTCTGTGCTTAATTGAGAGAGATATAAATCTGCCTTACAGTTGAAAGCCAGACTAAGGATTTCAATAGTACTTCGACGGCGATTGTCGTCGACATAATTACAGCTCGCCACCTGCTGTTTTTCTACAGCCTGCTGAATTCTGTCACGGACATTGCGTAAATGCCGAACCGCATCCGTTTCGCTATAACCCTCAATCAGCTGCTCTAAAACCTGTGTTGCGGGAAGCTGCAAGCCGAAGCGCTGGGCCTGTATTTTATGCTCTAAAGCACTCAATACCTCTTGCAAGCGATGCTGTTGTTTGGCCTGTTCATAATAACCGTGCAAACTTTGTCGGGCCTCCTGCTCAACCTCGGCCACGGCCTGCGCCTGAAACTGGGCAAGATAATCTTTTACTCTTGCGATATAGGCTTTGAGATCATCGATCATGATCGAAGCATCCAGCTTGGTCGCTTCAACAAAGTTTTCGGCCTGCAAAGTCCGGTTAATAATATATTGCTCGATATCCCAGATATCCTGATATTTTTTATATTTATTCAGCGCAATGTTTAAACTGCCATTCTGTAGCCGCAATTGGGTGATTTCATAATTCAATTCATCGACTTGAGTTTCATAATCTGCCAATTTGCTGCGGGAATGATCCAGGTTTTCCTGTAAAAACTGGATATTGCTGCGTAATGAAGCCTGTACCTTTAAGCTCCATAGCAATGCACATATTAAAATACTCGCGAGAACGAAGAGAGCCATACTGAGCATCGTTCTTTCCTTTAACCCCGGGCAGCGCCCTAAACCATCAAATTAAAAATTTATTATAAAGTCATGATTAATTTTGCATCACTTCGGCCAGATAATCAAAGCCGTTGATCAATACTAAGTCATTCATTCATTTTATTTTTCTACAAAATTTTTATGTGCAAGTCATGTATGACTGACTACTTTCCAGCTCAAGACAAATCCATTCTGAAACAACTTACGATATTTTTTATATCAAAGGATATAATTTGAAAGTTTAAAAATAATGAAAGGAAGGTTAAAAAATCATAAAAATAAAGGCATCAGGCCTATAGTGGGAGATAAAAGAATAAAAATTCTCTAGGCTCATCATCAAGAGATAAACCGAACATTAAAAATTTATGTGCGGTAGTGACAACCGATCAGGCAATGGATCAGTAGAAAATTTCATTTGAACATGCTTGTAAAGCTACTCATCTCCAAGCTACTATCGAAATAAATTCTCACACTTTTTATTCGGGTTGCCCAGTTTAAGGGCTTGAACCTCATTATATTTATGAGCTTAAAAAGCATGTGTCCGGTTGAATCTAACTATTAAGCAGAATCAAATTAGAACGGTATGGCTGCCTTAATTTCGACCGGGACACCACTCAAAGGCTGGGTAAAAGCCAAATAACTGGCATGCAAGGCCATACGATTTAAAGGACTGCGCTGGGGTTCAGGATGATAAATTTTGTCTCCAGTAATAGGATGACCGATATGCAGCATATGCACGCGTAGCTGATGGGAACGGCCAGTAATTGGTGTCAGTAGTACCCGGCTAATGTCTTGCTGGGGTAGATATTCTAAGGCCTGATACAGGGTTTTGGCGGCCTTGCCCAGTTCAAAATGCACCATCTGACGCGGACGGTTTTCCCAGTCGGCAATCAAAGGCACATCAACGCTGCCCTCACCTTCAAGTTTGCCTTGTACCAGTGCAACATAATTTTTATGTACCGTGCGTGCCTGAAACATTTTACTCACCGCCACTTCTGCATCGCGGTGTTTGGCAAACATCAAAATACCGGAGGTGGCCATATCCAGACGATGGGTAATTTTGGCCTGCGGATACTGGTTCAGAACCCGCAAATAGGCACTGTCATGATGTTCAGGTAAACGCCCCGGAACCGACAATAATCCGGCCGGCTTTTCAATTACCACCAGATCATCATCTTCATAAACGATATGCAGTGGTTCTTGCGGTGGACAATAGACAAAGTCATGGTTGATGGGCATTTTAAGGGTACAGCATCTGGAATAATGCGCGCAAAATAACAAGCGGCTTCTAGGCTGTCAATTACCGTGCTTGACCAGCTCAGCTTAATCTGCCAGATAATAATCGACCGTCGAGACCACGCGTACTTTTTTCAAATACGGCGTATTGCTGTCGCGATCTTCAATACTAAACAGCCCCTGATTGGCGGACTTGATTTTGCCCAGACTGCTTTTTGAATCTGCAGCAAATTTTTCCGCTACACTTCGGGCATTTTCGGTGGCCTGTTCAATCATCGCAGGCTTGATGTCATTCAGCTTGGTAAATAAGTATTCCGTTCTTTGTCCGGAATCATCTCCGGCAAAGGCAATGCCTTTTCTACCCAAAGCCACCAGACGACTTTGTGCCGAACGCACTGCATCTATTTTATGGGTATAGACCGTAATGGTCTGGCTGGCGGTATAACGCAGTGCGACATTGGCATCCCCGCCATATTGCTGGGCATATTTATCAGTAATACTCGGTGAAGCACTGGTAATTTCTTCCACGCTAAATCCTTCATTTTTTAAGAAGGTCTGAATTTCCTGGGTATTGGTTTGCATGGTATCGTACAATTCAGCCAGATCCTGACTGCCGGCATTAAAGCGGATTGGCCATACCGCCACATCGGCTTTGACTTCACGTTCCGACAAGCCTTTGACCGAAACTATACGTTCATATTGTTTAATTTTCAGCGCGCTATTACCCAGAATCCATCCGGCAATAATCATCCCTAAGCCGATCAAGGCACCTAAAATAAGGGCCGGTTTGAATTGATTCATCCTTCAACTCCTTTGAAATCTTTTTTCGTTCTTATTGATCCTGTCACGCTATCAAGTAGCGATAAAATGATACTAATTCAATCTTATTTTTATCACTCTAAGATTTAATCAACCTAGCACTTAGCCTTGATTCATCAGATAAATTGCCATTAACGGCGTCAGGTTAAACAGTAAAATCCCGATTTTATAGAGCGCCATACCTGAATAATGAATCACATAAAAACTGGTCTCTGAGAGCTGAAACCATTTTCCATGTACCTGTTTCATCCAGTTTCGGGCAAAGACAAAGACCATGAACCAGATCATGAGAATGACATAATTGATGAGTGTGCAAAACAGTAAAAAACGGCACCAGACATCGAGATTCATGAGGATTCCCCTAAGGGGCGGCTGATGTTTTTAAAATAACAGATCATGTTGAGAAATGAAGGATTGATTTGTATCTTGCTTGGATAAATATTTTTCTTAAATTTATGATTTATATTTATTTTAATTTTTTATTCTGCGTGTATTACTGGAGAATTTTTTAGGGTGTTGGGAAAACTCGCAATGGTTTACTTCAACTATCATTCTTTGTAAGACCTGATCTTATAGCCTATAAACTTTTGGTCTATAGCGTCCTAAGCCGAATCGAGACCTTTTGGGTTCGTACTGCACTCGCGTTTTGCGCCGCTCACAGCATGCTACTCTTTCCGATCCCATCACACCCTTGAAAGCTATATTAGGCAAAGATGGACGGGATTAATTTCCT
The DNA here is from genome assembly GCF_049896445.1 of Acinetobacter sp. TWP2-2-3. Classification (GTDB taxonomy): domain Bacteria; phylum Pseudomonadota; class Gammaproteobacteria; order Pseudomonadales; family Moraxellaceae; genus Acinetobacter. Next base: position 54,614 of record NZ_JAFCUI010000002.1, on the reverse strand, counting down.
ATGTTTTTTTAATTTCGACTAAATCTGAAAATTTATTTCATCATTTATATCAATATAGAGAAATAAATTCCATTTCTGATTTTTTACGCTTTTTTATTCGATAAAATTAGAGTTTATTGCAATTTATATTCAGGACATAATTACTGTTTTATTGAAAGAATGTTCCCTGAATCCATTGCGCACTAAACCACCAGGCACTGATCGCGGACATCCCGCACAGAAGATTGGCCAAGACCTTGTTGAGTCTGGTCAGCTCAGAACTATAAATTTTCAGGTTAAGTAGATAGGCGATCACAGCGTAAAACGAGCCAATCGCGCCCCCGAAAAGAATCAAGATGAGCGGCCATGCGGAATAGAAATGGGCTTTTTTATCTAATTTTCCTGACTCTGGTGCGTGCTGTTGAATATCCATAGTTGATAACCCTCTTTTTAATATATGCACTTGCACTATTTCTAGGCAGGTATTTACTCTTTAGAAAATATTTGCCTTCTAGGACTTTCACTGAAGCAAGAAGCAGACCAGTTTTATCGTACAAAGAGCTGTCGGGTATGATGATTGATATAGGCATTTAGTCCATCGCCATATTGAGCGAGCTGTTTCATGTTTTCGACATGCTGATAACCGGCACTGCTATAGCTATAAGTGTAAACTTTCGAGGTTTTCTTGAATTGAACGCGAATAAACTCGTTACCAATCTCGTAATTGGCAACACCTGAGTCGTGATTAAGATCAAGATAATGTTGCAATTGAGCTGCCCTAAATACTTTGAATCTAGGGTTTTAGATGGGGTTTTATTGATTATTTTTCAATCAATCTTAAACTATAAATAGGGATGTTTAAATAGCAAAAAGCCCTATCGAGTAATAGGGCTTTCATTCAAAACAGAGGGTAACTGTTTGAGTTGTTTTGCTTAGGCATTCTTATTGTTAAATTGATTGCCTTGGCATTTGGTACACGGTGGTAAACGATCAGTACCAATTTCTAAGTAGGTGCGGTGTCCGCATTGAACACAAAAATAGAAGCCTGTTCCGGGTTTTTCGCCAGCAGTAACCATCTTTGTTCTCCATGGTTTTAGAAATGGTCTGACTAGTATAACCCTCTGGTGATGAATGTCTATTGTCCATTTTTGTAAATGATAGTGTCGTTTGGGCAAAGTAGTATTTCTAATTATTATTTAGTAACCCATTAATTAAGTGATAATTTATTATTTTTTTCAAGTTAAGTAGTTTAATAACATTGAGATAAGTGATGCATAAGGCCAAGTATAGCGCAGTGCGTTAATACAAAATTATCACCATAGCCATATGAAATTTTATATTCCCTTAAAGTTATAGACGTCTTTAATCATTGAGGAAGCTCAATTGCTTAAGTATAAAAAGAAAAGTACCTGTTTGTATTTTCTTGATAAAGACATTAATGCTCTAAATAAAAACCCCACTTCACAGTAGGGTCTTTTTTAAACAATATCAACAACTTTAATCCACTCCAACCCTCCTTAAAAAAGTAGGGAGTTCCCCTCTTTTTCAAAGAGGGGCTAGGGGTGATTAAAAAAAAGATTAAGCCACATTCCCTTCCAAGAAGTCTTGTGCAAAGCGCTGCAATACCCCACCCGCTTCATACACATGCACTTCTTCTTCAGTATCCAAACGGCAAGTCACAGGCACTTCAACAATCTGGTTCTTACCATCATCGGTCGAACGCTCAATTACTAAAGTCAACGTCGAACGTGGCGCGATATTACCAATCACGCTATACAGCTCAGTACCATCAAGACCTAAAGTCTTACGATCTGTACCCGGCTTAAACTCAAGCGGTAAAACACCCATACCGACTAAATTAGTACGGTGAATACGCTCAAAACCTTCTGCCACAATCGCTTCTACACCTGCCAGACGCACACCTTTTGCTGCCCAGTCACGGCTAGAACCCTGACCATAATCCTTACCGGCAATAATAATCAACGGCTGTTTACGGTTCATGTAGATTTCAATGGCTTCCCACATCCGCATTACTTCGCCTTCAGGCTCCACACGTGCTTTCGAACCCTGCTTGATGGTACCATCAGAACGCACCACCATCTCATTAAACAGTTTCGGGTTGGCAAAAGTCGCACGTTGCGTCGTGAGGTGATCACCGCGATGCGTTGCATAGGAGTTAAAGTCTTCCTCAGGCACACCCATTTTTTTCAGGTATTCACCTGAAGCACTGTCGAGCACAATCGCATTCGATGGTGATAAATGATCAGTGGTGATGTTATCGCCCAAGATCGCCAGCGGACGCATATTTGACAAGGTACGCGGTGCAGCCAAAGCCCCTTCCCAATACGGCGGACGGCGAATATACGTACTTTGCGGACGCCAGTCATACAACGGACTTGTTGCTTTTTCATTCACACCCAAATCGAACATCGGAATATAGATTTTTTTGAATTGTTCTGGTTTTACAGCAACTTTCACCAGCGCATCAATTTCTTCATCCGATGGCCAGATATCTTTTAGATAAATCGGATTGCCGTCTTTATCGTTTCCTAAAGCATCTTTTTCGATATCAAAACGAATCGTACCGGCAATCGCATACGCTACCACTAAAGGCGGTGAAGCCAAGAATGCCTGTTTCGCATAAGGATGAATACGCCCATCGAAGTTACGGTTGCCCGAAAGCACCGCTGTTGCATACAGGTCACGGTCGATAATTTCCTGCTGAATCTTTGGATCGAGTGCACCCGACATACCGTTACAGGTCGTGCATGCATAGGCCACGATACCAAAGCCCAGTTTTTCTAAATCTTTAAGTACGCCAGCTTCTTCAAGGTAAAGTGCCGCCGCTTTAGAACCCGGTGCAAAAGAAGATTTCACCCAAGGTTTACGCACCAAGCCCAATTCATTGGCCTTACGTGCCAATAAACCTGCTGCAACGGTATTACGTGGGTTGGAGGTATTGGTACAAGACGTAATCGCCGCGATAATCACCGCGCCATCTGGCATCAAGCCTTCCGCTTCTTGCGCACGAGCTGCTTCTAAATTACCGGCAATGCCTTTTTCTTTCAGGTCAGCCGTAGATACACGTGCATGCGGATTTGATGGGCCAGCGATATTACGTGTCACAGTCGATAAATCGAAACGCAGCACACGTGGATATTCCGCTTGGGTCATGTCTGATGCCCAAAGCCCGATCTCTTTAGCATAAGTTTCGACCAGTTTGACTTGCTCAGGTTCACGGCCGGTCAAAGTCAGATAATCAATGGTGTTCTGGTCGATATAGAACATCGCAGCCGTTGCGCCATATTCCGGGGTCATGTTGGAAATCGTGGCACGATCACCCACCGACATGCTGTCAGCACCTTCACCAAAGAATTCTAAATATGCGCCAACCACACGTTCTTTACGCAGGAATTCGGTTAATGCCAAGACGATGTCCGTTGCGGTAATGCCTGGCTTGCGCTGACCCACCAATTCCACACCAATAATATCCGGCAGACGCATCCACGATGCACGGCCCAACATCACATTTTCCGCTTCCAAGCCGCCAACACCAATCGAGATCACGCCCAATGCATCTGTATGAGGCGTGTGCGAATCTGTACCGACACAGGTGTCCGGGAATGCCAGACCATCACGGTTCTGAATCACCGGAGACATTTTCTCCAAGTTGATCTGGTGCATGATGCCGTTGCCCGCAGGAATTACATCAACATTCTCAAAGGCAGTTTTGGTCCATTCAATAAAATGGAAACGATCTTCATTACGACGGTCTTCAATGGCACGGTTTTTCTCAAAAGCATCCGGATCAAAACCACCAAACTCAACCGCCAGTGAATGATCGACAATCAGCTGGGTTGGAACGACCGGATTGACTTTAGACGGGTCACCGCCCTGATCGGCAATCGCATCACGTAAACCGGCAAGGTCAACCAGTGCCGTTTGCCCCAAGATATCATGACACACCACACGTGCCGGATACCAGGGAAAATCATGTTCCTGTTTACGCTCAATCAGCTGGCGTAAAGACTGTTCCAGAATGGCAGGATCACAACGACGCACCAACTGCTCTGCCAGGACTTTGGAAGTATAAGGAAGTTTGGCATATGCGCCTGGCTGAATATTTTCTACGGCCTGTCGCACGTCATAATATTCCAGCTGGGTGGATTGCAGCGGTTTACGGTAGTTGTTGTTCATAAGCTTGCCTGCCCTCGTTTATCTCTATTTTTATTCATCAATAGATATTGATGAGTTACTTTTGTAATAGCAGCATTGTACGCTGCACAAATAGCATTTCCCAAATTTTATATTTTTCAATTACTTAATTATAAAAATCGGTATTTTCGCAAAAATTTGTTACATAGACTTTAGAATTTTTGCTTTAAAGCGGTCTTTTGCTAAAAAAAATCTGAATAATTCGCCTTATTCTTTAGTCTTATGTTGCAAAATATTTCTCTATCTTTTTATTTGAATATTACTATAAACCACTAATATCATTAATAAATAATTAATTTTATGTGCATTTTTTTAAAGATAAAAAAATATAGTCTCACTGGTTTTCATAGGCCTGTCCTGCCGCCGCATTTAGCAAAATTTCAATCCCCTAATTTGGGATAGCAGATTTTCCAAAACTATCAGAATCTCAGTGTGACGAATGTCACATTCTTCGCAATCCTCACATTAAAACAATAACCATAACAGGCAGAACTGAAATGTTGAAAATCGCAATATTCGGAGCTATAGCCGCCATTTTGACGCTCTTAGCTCGCGGTTGGGATGGAACAAAAAATCCATCGCCGCCGTCAAATCCATCTAACCCCTCCCAACCTTCTCATCCCTCACACCCAACACCTCCACCCAAACCCTTACATCCCGTTCCGACCACATCAGACAGCTTGATTAGCAATCCACCCCTATTACCAAAAAGTGCCAAGGGCAAATATGAGCTGATCGTGGCCTATAAAACCAGCAAACTCTATAACCCCAGAAACGGATTATGGGATCAGGTACTGCTGAGAGGCTATTTAACCAAACCCAGTTTATTTGATAAGAAAAAAACCGGTGAATATGTCGAGGATCAGATGGTCGGACCACAGATTCGGGTCAAACAGGGTGAAACCATGGCGCTTAACCTGAATAACCAGCTGCCACCCGAGTCAGAAACAACCTGCCCAACTCATGTTGAGAATGTAAATGAACCACACTGCTTTAATACCACCAACCTGCATACCCATGGCTTCTGGGTCAGTCCTCAAGGCAATAGCGATAATGTCTTTTTGAAATTCAAACCTCAGGAAAAATTTGATTATCAGTTCAAAATGGAACCGAATCATCCCGCAGGGACTTACTGGTATCATGCCCATCTGCACGGTTCAACTGCTCTTCAGGTGTCGAATGGCATGGCAGGTCCATTGATTGTTGAAGGCTCAAGAACACCAAAAGTCAAAAATGGCAAAGTCACCTCAACTGGAGATATGGATATTCTATGGAAAGAAAAAAACAGTTACCCGAACGAAAACATCCTGTTGTTCCAGCAAATCCAATATCGCTGTAGTAATCCCGATCCTAATATCACATTCGCTGTTCCCAATAACTGTGAAGGTGTAGGTATAGGCATGCTGGAAAATTATAATGACCTGTCTATTAGTGGCTTCTGGACCAACCAGAATTACTACACGTCTATCAACGGTAAAATTGTGGGAGAGATGAAGGTTGAACAGAATGTATTTAACCGCTGGCGCATGATTCATGGCGGTGTACGCGATACCATTGGTTTAATCATAAAGGAAATTCCTGACTCCAGTAAGTTTAGCGCAGAGCAAACCATTAAAGCCTGTTCAGCCTATCAGGAGGCAGACAAGAAAGCTGAATTTGAGAAGCTGAATAGCCTGAATGTGCATACCATCGCGCAAGATAGCTTAACCATGAATCATATACAGACCAGAACCCTGTCCGTGTTCCATCCTGGTTATCGTCATGATGCAATGGTTGCCTTTCCGACCACCAATAGATACTGCATTTTTGACACCAAATTGAATATCGATGATGAAATTAACGCGCCATTACCGAATGTAGGTCCTCAAATTGCTCCAAATCATCGCCTCAATGCCCAACTGCTGGGATGGGTCAATGTAAAAGCAGCCAAGACCAAGGCTCAGACTGCTGCCCAGTTCCTGAAAGATCGGGCACAAAAATTGGTTTAAGCAAAGACATCCAGACCCAGTTATCTCAGCTTAATCTTTCTGCGTTTAGTGATCATCCATCATTGATGACACCCGAAATTGATAAAGTAGTTGCTGCCCGACCAAAACAATATAGTGCTTTTTCGCTCGGCCCCGACCCTAGAACTGGCGTATTCAAATTTGGCTTCCGACATAAAAAAGATGGAGATACACTGAGTTTTGGAGATTTCTTTGATGGAGATGGTTCAGTGGATGGCGAATATGTCCGTCAGTTACAAGTTGGACAGACTGATGAATGGGAACTGACCAGCGCTGGTTTTGGTGGTCATCCGTTCCATATTCATGTTAACCCGTTCCAGATTGTTAAAATTTTGAATCCTCAAGGTAAGGATGTCAGTGAGGCAGTAGCCCCAGAAGATCCGGTGAATCCAGTTCTGGATGATGTGCAATACCGTGGCATGAAAGGACAGTTTAAGGACACGCTTTTTGTAAAACAAAACTATACCTATATTGTGCGCAGCCATTACAAGAAATTTGAAGGTGACTTCGTACAGCACTGCCATATCCTCGACCATGAAGATCAGGGCATGATGGAAACCGTACGGGTCTGTGGAGGCAAATTCCCTTGTGATTCGCCATTACCGGCTAGCCATCACCACTAAAGATCTGCTCGCTAAAAGCCAATGATTTCGATTGTTGGCTTTTTTGTTTGCCTCTATTTGATGCTTGCTGCACAATAACTGCATTGATTTATAGTATTCAAACCGGGGCTTATTATGGTAGCGTCTCCTGCTTTTACATTGTTTAGTCTGAATGGTGTAGATGCACAAAAATTCCTTCAAGGTCAGGTGACTTTGAATACTGAAACTTTGGCGGAAAACCAGACACGCTATACTGCAATCTGTAGTCTGAAAGGACGCATCCAATTTGGCTTATGGCTTAAAAAAATCAGTCCGGAAAGCTTTGAAATCGTGAGCATTGCAGATCAGGCTACGGAACTGGCCAATCATATTAAAAAATTTGGCGCCTTTTCAAAAATGAAACTGGAACTGGTCGGTCCGGTTTATCCAGTCATTAATGGCATTCATACTGACTTCGTTACGACTGAAACCGATGCCACCCTTTGGGAGCAGCAAGCCATTGAATCAGGTCAGGCCTGGATTCAGGCTGCCACCGCGACCCTGTTTCAACCACAAGAATTACGTTTGCATCAACGCGAAGGCATTCAATATGACAAGGGTTGCTACTTGGGTCAGGAAGTCATTGCACGCCTGTGGTTTAAAGCCAAGCCAAAACACTGGTTACATCTGGTTCAAGGCACAGGTACCGTGCCTGATGTTGCGACCAAACTGAATAATGATGTTGAAATTGTCAATAGCATCGCGATTGACGACGGTTATAAAGCGCTAGTCGTTGCAAAACCTGAAGCATTGACCGAATTGGGCCTAGAAGTACTGGAACTTCCGGAAGCTTTGAGCGGTGATGTAGCGCGTCCGCAATAATCACTGCATAACTCATAAAAAAGCCAAGATAAAATTCTTGGCTTTTTTATTTTAGAAGCCATGAAACAGCTTGTTCATGTCTTTTACCACATAATCTTTAAAATGATAGGCCCGCGCATGTTTGGCATCAAACTTTGCCGTGAGTTCACCTTTTTGAAAGACATATACTTGGTCTTCCTGACTCATCAAAAACTCTGCACCAAGTTTCATCAGCAGCGCATCAATCTTGTCTTCATCGGCAATCGATTCATCAGCATTGACTCTGTCATAGTGACGTTTAATGGTTTTGACAAACATGGTTAAATCCTGGGAGTCTGATTCAAACCGAGATTTAATCAGAGAAGTCGGCTGAAGCAAAGTAATCCTTTTGATATCTGCAGGATTGATCAGAAACCTGTGCAAATCATGCATCGATTTAATCGGTATATTGTGCTTCGATGATTTGTATTTAGTGACAAATTGTATATTTACAAAGCACAAAATCCTTTTATGATGTAAGTGAAAATGATTAAAATCGCACCAAGGAATAAGGTGCCAGCAATAATAAGGTTATAGGAACCATGAAAAAATTAGTACTCGCTACAGTTCTTGCCCTTTCTGCGCAATTCGCTCTGGCAAATACCGTAAAAGATCAAGTCGATCCCCAATTCCAAAAAGTTGAGGCCATGGTCAAAGCCAATAATTTTAAAGGTGCCTATGACGCTTTGAATCAATTGGCCAGTCAGGGAAATGCCCAAGCTTTATATAACTTAGGCTATTTGACCCAAACCGGCCAAGGTACAACCAAGGACGAGAAAAAAGCCATTCAGCTTTACGAGCAGGCAGCCAGCAAAGGCTATCCGGTGGCCAATTATGTACTGGGTAAAAACTATGCAGCCGGCACACTCGGCCTCAAACAGGATTTGGCCAAAGCCAAACAGCATCTGGAACGCGCTTCAGCAGCCAAATTTGATGATGCCAGCATTGATCTGGCCATACTGCTATTTTCTGAAAATACGGCAGCGTCAAATAAAGTCGGACTACAAAAGCTGCAACCGCTGATCAGCAAAGGCAATATGCAGGCCATTCATGCCAAAGCCTTATATGACATCAGCAGCGGTTTCAAAAACAAAGATGAAAAACCGATTCAGCAAGGCCTAAGCAGCATTCAGGAACTGGCAAAAAAAGGTTATATTCCAGCGCTGATGGCAGTAGGTAATATGTTTGCCAATGGCAGTATTGTTCCGCAAAACCTGCCAGAAGCGAAGAAAATCTTTGCTGCATTGGCGCAGCAAAATGTTCCGCAGGCTAAGGAATCTTTGGCAGCAGTAGATAAAATGCTGGCTGAGCAGAAAAAAGTACCTGCGAAGAAAAGTTAAGTTAATTCCACAAAATTAAAATATAAAAAGCCCCATGCAATTTGGGGCTTTTTAATAGCAGAGCATTCATCTTCTAAAAGATTATCCCCACCACAAGGCAATTAAGCCACTGGTCACGATAAAACCAACAATGGTACTCATCAACAGTGGCGTTAAGGTTCGATCATTCAGACCATATGCCTGTCCCAACATGCCAAAAATCGTCGGCATCGGCAAAGCAGCAATGAGCGTACCGGCATGGACCATTTCCTGACTTAAATCAGTTAACTGGCTCAGTCCCAGATACATCAATAACGGCATCATGATATTGCTGGAAAATACCAGATAGAAACTTTGCAGATTGACATATTTCAGACTCATTCCTACGATCCCGCCGCCAATGGCAAACAAGGCCAATGGTGAGGCCGTCTGACCAATCAAGGCGAAGACCTGATCGAGATAGACTGGAATTTTAATCTGGAAAACCGCACAGGCCATGCCGAGCATGACCCCCATAAATAAGGGATTCTTTAGCAAAGTCAGCAGTACACTTTTCAGAATGGCGCCGAGATTTGCCTGATGTTGTGTGCCCAGCGCAGCCATGACCAGCACCAGCGGAATCAGCAACATGCTTTCGATGATCACCACCAGAGAGGTATAGGTCATCGCCTGTTGCCCAATCAATAAGCTGAGCACAGCCGTACCAATCAGGCCGGTATTCGACATTGCAGCGCCCAGCGACAGCACTGCACTTTGCGAATGCGTATTTTTAAAATGACGGCGCATGATCCAGAAGCCGCTACCATAGAGCACTAAGGTCACGCTGCTATATACTGCAAAGTATTCAAAATACCAGATTTCATGCAGGTCCTTGGAGGCAAGGGACTGAAAGAAGAGCAAGGGCAAGGCTACTTTAATCACAAAAGCACCGACCGTCCCCACCTGCTCTTTGCTTAACACTTGACTCTTTACAGTCAGATAACCCACTGCCAACAATAAAAATATGGGCACAATGACCGCAAAAATCATAATGCAGTATCCTCTTGTCAGTGATATTCCATTATAAGAATTTCTGAGACTAAAGCAGTGTTAAAAAGGCTCAAACAGGTGATTCAAACCATGCGGTGCGCAGCGCAGATATTGCGGTGAAATCTTGATTTTTTCATCAAGTGCTGCCGCTGCATGCCAAGGCCAATGTGGATCATAAAGAATGGCACGAGCCAGTGCGATAGCGTCGGCTTGGCCCTTTTGTAAAATATCTTCTGCCTGCTTAGCTTCAGTAATCAATCCCACGGCAATCACGGGAATATTCACGACTTTCTTGATCGCATCTGCAAAAGGTACCTGATAATTCGGCTTCACATCGATGTTCTGTTTAGCATGTAAGCCGGCACTGGAAATATGAATATAAGCAGCACCCGCAGCTTCTAGTGCTTTGGACAATTCAATTGAAGAATCAATGGTCCAACTATCTGGCTGATCCATCCAGTCGCTGGCCGAAATACGCACTCCAATCGGATAGCCTTCTGGAACCGCCGCTTTCATGGCTTGTAATACTTCCAGAGTCAGGCGAATCCGGTTTTCCAGTGAACCGCCATACTGATCATCACGTTTATTTGAAAGTGGTGACATGAACTGATGCAGTAAATAACCATGCGCTGCATGCAGCTCAATCAGGTCAAAACCGGCCTCAACTGCACGTTTGGCACTTTCTGCAAAGTCAGCAATGACCTGCTCAATTTCCGACTGGCTTAAGGCTTTGGGTGGATGTTCATCGGCCTGAAAAGGAATATCACTGGCAGAAACAGTTTGCCAGCCATGTGCTTCATCCGGCTTAAACTGACCTTTACCTGCCCATGGTTTATCTGTTGAAGCTTTACGCCCTGCATGTGCGAGTTGAATCGCAAAAGGCATCGGGGAAATGGATTTGACTTTTTCCAGTAAGGTCTTGATCTGCTTTGCCTGTTCGTTATTCCACAAGCCCAGATCGGCATAACTGATCCGGCCTTCTGGCTGTACCGCAGTCGCTTCGACAATACATAAACCTGCACCCGATAAGGCATAGTTGGCCCATTGCTGCTCGTGCCAATAGGTAATTTCCCCCTGCTCTGTTGCAGAGTACTGACACATCGGCGCAATTACGATTTTATTTTGAAGTTGCAGTGATCCAAATTGAATAGGTTGAAATAGTAATGCCACGCTGTATTTCCTCTTTTTATTGCCCAGTTTCACTCTAAAAATAAAAACAGGCTCTTAAGAGCCTGTTTAGTTATAACGTGAACGATCAAACTTTAGAAGATGATTCGTGTAGTCAAACCGAGTACCAGTGCATCATCCACATTGTTGCTTGAACCTGGATTAATGACATATTGCAGGTTTGGACGCAGCATCAGCCACTTTGTTGCATTATAGCTATAGTTCAGTTCAATATTGTATTCTGCACTCGCATCAAAATTCAGATTCTTGATCCGGTCATTAATATGTACACGATTGACCGCCAGACCTAAAATATCATTCGGCTGGCTGTCCGCAAGACCGATATATTTCACACCAATTTGTTGTGAATTATCCACTTTGTTAGTATCGCGGTCATGCCAGGTAAAGTTAGCAAATGAATGCAAACCCTGACGGCCCTGACCTGTAGACGTTAACTGTTGTTCTACAGCTAACCAGCCTGCAAAAGTACGGTTTTTGGCATCAGTAGGATTGGCAATATCTTTTTGGTTGGCAACATCATCGGCAGTATTGTACATCCCGCCGATCCGGTAGCTGCCCGGCAGGCCATTCACCCATGATTTCGGCGTCCAGATGACTTCTGCAGGAATCGTCACGCCATCTGCATGGTCGGTATCCAGACTCCAGCCCTGACCTTCTTTAGCGCCATTACCATTATCCTGATTAAACTCATACACACCGACTTGTACGGCAAGTTCAGGATTGAGTTGCTGCTTCACGCGCGCACCCCATTGTGCTACAGGCGTATTCATCCAGATATTGCCCTGCCATTTACCCATCTGTGCAGCACAAAATGCCGTACTGGCAAAATCACAAGCCATGACATTAAAATCCATGCCCAGACCAAGACGACCCGCCTTAATACTGAGCCCTTGATCTTTATAATTCTTTTCAATAGACAGCTCGCTCAGACGGCTATCCTGATTACCACGTCCGAAAGTACCTTGTACATTGGCCAGTTGCGGTGCATTAGAATCCTGCAAGTCACGAACAGAGGTACTTTGACCCTGACGTGCAGTCATCACGGCACGTACAGTGACACCATTCCATCCCGCCAGCTTTTCCATATCCAGTTGAGTACCCAGCCATAATTGGGCAGAAGTTAATGGACCTGCGCCCTCATTACGACCACCATCAGCAAGATAGGCGGTATCGGTTAACAGATTGGCTTCAAATTTAATTCCCTGTTGGGCCAGTTCTGTACGTTGACCATTCCAGTCCCCCAGTAAATACTGACCTTGTGGATCAAATGCAGATTCCGCCTGAGCGGTTATCATGGCAGCCATTAAAGGCAATAGAGCTAGACCTAAATATTTCATGTAAAACCTAAACATTCGGAGAGAAAAACAAGCAAGGTTTTTAAATTGCTATTAGGTGCATGAATTTACATAACTTTTCATACAAATTCCCAGCATTTTTTTTATTACTCATTAAACTTTTAGTTATGCCTTAAACATAAAAATATAATTTTTATTTTAACAATTTCAAATTATTTATATATTTTTCATTAACTTATAATTTACTGATATTTTCTATGTGATTTTCTCCTAAGAAAATTTGTTATAAAAACATAGAAACCTAGTTTATTCTTTAAACAATTACAGCTTAAATAAATACGAAATACCCAGTCATTTTCCAGCGATTTCACCCCGATTAACGCTTGCAATCCCGGCCAATTCACCCAATATTAGCTGCATCTCCCTCGCCATTGATGTGTTATGCCTGAATTACCAGAAGTTGAAACCACCAAAACCAGTTTATTGCCTTTATTGGAACAATGCGTAAAACGTGTTGAAGTGCGTCAGTCAAGTTTGCGCTGGCCTATTCCGGAGAATATAGAAAAGCTGGTGGGGCAAAAATTACTGAAGCTCACTCGCCGTTCTAAATATATTCTGGCGGAGTTTGAACACGACACTATGCTCTGGCATTTGGGCATGTCGGGGAGTTTCCATCTATGCGATGGCAATGAAGAATTACGCAAACATGACCATCTGATCATTCAGTTTGATGATATCGAACTGCGTTATCATGACCCTCGTCGTTTTGGCTGCATTCTTTGGCTGGATGCACAATCACAAAGCAAATTGATCGATACGCTGGGGCCAGAGCCCTTAAGCGAGAACTTTAATGCCAAGTATTTATTTGAAAAATTGAAGAATAAAAATGTTGGCACCAAAGTTGCAATTATGGATAACCATGTGGTGGTGGGCGTAGGCAATATTTATGCGACCGAAAGTCTGTTTAATCTGGGGATTCATCCGGCACAACCGGCCTCGACTTTAAGCTTGATTCAGATCGAAAAGCTAGTATTGGAAATCAAGCGCATCTTGAAACAGGCGATTGATCTGGGTGGTTCAACCTTAAGAGACTACACCAATGCCATGGGAGAAAATGGCTATTTCCAGCAAACCTTGCTGGCTTATGGTCGTGCCGGTGAAATGTGTGTGAACTGCGAGACCACACTTGAAAATATTAAATTGGGACAACGCGCTTCAGTTTTTTGTCCTGAGTGCCAACCTTTGAAAAAGATCCAACTCCCTGTCAAAAAAGTGGCAACTGTACGAGGGAAAAAGTCATGAAAACAGCCATTGTGCGTCATATTCTGGTCAAAGATAGAGAAACTGCTGAACAGCTTAAAAAGAAGATTTTAAGTGGCGCCGACTTCAATAAAATCGCCAAACAGTATTCAACCTGTAATTCTGCCAAACGTGGCGGTGAGCTAGGTGAAGTAAAGAAAGGTCAACTGGTTCCGGTCATTGATAAACTGGTTTTCACTGCAGCAGAACGTGTATTACATGGCCCGATCAAAAGCCAGTTTGGTTTTCATTTGGTCGAAATCAAGTTTCGGATGGATTTTTAATATTTATAAATCCCTCCCTACCTCCCTTTGTTAAAGGGAGAAGTTCCCCTTTTATAAAGGGGATTTAGGGGGATTAGAAAAATTAGACTTGAGGTGGACGCTTTTTCAATTCATCACGAATTTCACGCAGCAATTCAATATCGGCTGGGGTGGTCGGAGTTTCCTCGACTGGGCCTTCTTGTTTACGTAAACGGTTCATGAATTTAACCAATAAAAATACGACCCAAGCCAAGATTAAGAAATTAATTAAAATCGTTAAAAAGTTACCGTAAGTCAGTACATTTACACCGGCCTTAGTTAAGGCATCCAGAGATTGTAAATTGTCTGGGTTTCTTCCTAAGATAAAGAATTTTTGGGTAAAATCGACGCCACCACCGGTGATCACGGTAATTAAAGGCATAATGATGTCTTTCACCAATGAATCGATAATCTTGCTAAAAGCGCCACCGATGATGACACCAATCGCCAGATCCATCATATTGCCTTTGATCGCAAACTCTTTAAATTCTTGAATAATACTCATAACTGCTCCCATATTTTATTTTCAAGTTTTGGGTCAAATTATACCTGAGTAAATACTTTTAATTTTGACTTAGTTTAATGCATTTTAGTAAATTGCAATGTGAGCATCGCTTAAATATAAAAAAACCGTAATCTTCGAAAAGATTACGGTTTTTGAAAACCCGAAATAATCTAGCGATTATTTACCTGAACGGTTACGTTTACGTTCGTTTTCAGTCAAGAAACGCTTACGGATACGGATTGACTTAGGTGTTACTTCTACTAGTTCATCATCTTCAATAAACTCAAGCGCTTGCTCAAGCGTATATTCAATCGCAGGAACCAGCGTTAACGCATCGTCAGTACCAGAAGCACGTACGTTGGTTAACTGTTTTGCTTTAGTCGGGTTAACTGTCATGTCGTCTGAACGAGAGTTAATACCGATGATCATACCTTCATAAACTTCTAACTGTGGTTTCGCGAATAGACGACCACGATCTTGAAGTGTGAACAGTGCATAGCCCAGACAAGTACCTTGAACCATAGAAATCAGTACACCGTTTTGACGTT
Source organism: Acinetobacter sp. TWP2-2-3 (assembly GCF_049896445.1). Lineage (GTDB taxonomy): Bacteria > Pseudomonadota > Gammaproteobacteria > Pseudomonadales > Moraxellaceae > Acinetobacter. The sequence continues at coordinate 39,448 of NZ_JAFCUI010000002.1, read as the reverse complement.
TTGCAACAGTACCTTGCTTCATTGGACCGTAGTGCGAGAAGCTAGACGTCATGATCCCTGTACCAGAAGTCATGGTCAGGAATTCAGAACGGAAACCAATCAGACCACGTGAAGGAACAGTTGCTTCAATACGGATACGGCCTTTACCGTCAACTTCCATATTGGTCATTTCGCCTTTACGGTGACCCATTTGTTCCATTACAGCGCCTTGGTGCTGTTCTTCAACGTCAAAAGTAACGTTTTCGTATGGCTCTTGTTTTTCACCATCAATTTCTTTGATGATTACTTGTGGACGAGATACGCCCATTTCGAAGCCTTCACGACGCATGTTTTCAATCAGAACTGAAAGGTGAAGTTCACCACGACCAGATACTTTGAAACGGTCTGGACTGTCAGTATCTTCAACGCGTAATGCTACGTTGTGAATCAATTCGCGGTCTAGACGTTCACGGATATTACGTGAAGTTACGAACTTACCTTCTTTACCAGCAAACGGTGAGTTGTTTACCTGGAATGTCATCGATACTGTAGGTTCATCTACAGACAATGGAGGTAAAGCTTCAACATTTTTCGGATCACAGATGGTGTCAGAAATGTTGAGTGCATCGATACCCGTTACACAAACGATATCGCCTGCAGAAGCTTCTTCAACGTCAACGCGATCTAGACCATGATAACCCATGATTTTTAAGATACGGCCGTTACGTGTTTTGCCATCTTTATCGATTACAGTTACTTGTGTGTTTAATTTCACTGAACCGCGCTGGATACGACCAATACCGATAACGCCTACGAAGCTGTTATAGTCAAGTGAAGATACTTGCATTTGGAATGGGCCATCAACGTCAACCGCTGGTGGTTCAACGATGTCTACGATCGTTTGGAACAACGGAGTCATGTCTTCAGCAAGTTCTTCCGGAGAAGGACCAGCAACACCACGAAGACCTGAAGCATAAACAACTGGGAAGTCTAACTGTTCGTCAGAAGCACCTAAGTTATCGAACAAATCAAATACTTGGTCAATTACCCAGTCTGGACGCGCGCTTGGCTTGTCGACTTTGTTAATAATCACGATTGGTTTCAAACCACGTGCGAACGCTTTTTGCGTTACGAAACGAGTTTGTGGCATCGGGCCTTCTTGTGAGTCTACAAGAAGAAGTACGCAGTCAACCATCGACATTACACGTTCAACTTCACCACCGAAGTCGGCGTGTCCCGGGGTATCCACGATGTTAATGCGGTATTCAGTATTGGTACGTTCATCTAACCATTTGATTGCAGTGTTTTTTGCAAGAATGGTAATACCACGTTCGCTTTCAATAGCGCCAGAATCCATGACACGCTCGATCTCACCCGCGCGATCACCGAGAGCACCTGATTGTTGCAAAAGTTTGTCTACAAGAGTGGTTTTACCATGATCGACGTGCGCAATAATGGCGATGTTACGGAGAGTTTTAATATCTGACATGTAAATTCAATGCGTATGTAATTTGAGGGCAAATTATACAGAAAAATACAAAACTTTTATAGTCACTGTAACCACACTCCTCAACTTTTTTTGCCCAGTTGGGGCTTTTTTGATTTTGTAAAGACGTGTAACTCGATTAGAATAGCGCCACCCAGCCTTAATTTGCATTGACACATGTCTGATTTTAATCAATCTCCTCCTTCTAAAGATCAACTCGACTTGGTATATGGTCTGGAAGATCGACCAAAACCACTGATTGCTTTTCTAGCTGCATTCCAGCACTTACTGGCAATTATTGTCCCGATTGTGACCCCTGGCCTGCTAATTTGTCTGGCGCTTGGTGTTTCCAAAGAAGACACCAACATGATTTTATCCATGTCCTTGGTGATCTCGGGCATCGCGACTTTTTTACAGTCTAAAAAAGTCGGACCTTTTGGTGCCGGTCTGCTGATTGTCCAAGGAACCAGCTTTAACTTCATCGGTCCAATTATTGGTATTGGTTCAGCCATGGTGGCTGCAGGCACACCTGTAGAAGCAGTCATGGCTTCTATTTTTGGTGTGGTGATTGCAGGTGCATTTATTGAAATGGGCGTGTCACAAATTCTGCCTTGGATCAAAAAACTGATAACCCCTTTGGTCACCGGTATTGTCGTGCTGCTGATTGGTTTAACCTTAATTAAAGAAGGTTTAATCAGCATGGGCGGTGGTTATCAGGCCATGAGCGATAAAACTTTTGCCAATGCCGACAACCTGATCATGTCTTGTACCGTCTTGGCGTTGATCATTATCCTGAACCGCATCCGGATTACCTGGGTAAAAAGTTCTGCCATTTTGATCGCCCTGATCTGTGGTTATGTTCTGGCAGGCTTTATGGGCCATCTGGATTTCTCTGGTCTAAAAGATGCACCATTGATACAGATTCCAACACCAATGCATTTCGGTTTAAGCTTCTCCTGGAGCCTGTTTATTCCGATGGCATTCATTTATCTGGTGACGTCTTTAGAAGCGATTGGTGATATCACAGCGACTTCAAAGCTTTCCAACCAGCCAGTTGATGGTCCAAAATGGATGCAGCGCATTAAAGGCGGTGTACTGGTAAATGGCGCGAATTCATTCCTTGCCGGTATTTTTAACACCTTCCCGAGTTCCGTATTTGCACAGAACAATGGTGTGATTCAGTTGACGGGCGTAGCAAGTCGTTATGTCGGCATCTGGATTGCTGCTTTGCTGGTTATTCTTGGTTTACTGCCTGCAGTTGCTGGTATTATTCAGGCCGTTCCGCAAGCGGTACTGGGTGGTGCAGTGATGGTGATGTTTGGTGCAGTCGCAGCCTCTGGCATTAACATTCTGTCTGGTGTCCATCTGGACCGTCGTGCCCTGCTGATCATTGCGATTTCACTGGCACTGGGTTTAGGTGTTGCACAAGTTCCACAAATTCTTGAACATCTTCCTGAGTTATTCCGTAATATCTTTAGCTCAGGCGTTGCTACTGGTGGTATCGCTGCCCTTATTCTGAATGTAGTACTTCCTGAAACAAAGAAGTAATTTCATGTCCAAAGAACACTGTCTAGGTCAGACTTAGGCAGTGTTCTTTATATTGGAGAGATACCTATGGATCCTAAAAGCGAAGTTTTATTAAGACAATATGATTTTTTGTCGGGTCGCATCCTACTGATTAATGCACCAACAGATGATCTGCTCGCTGAATTCGATGCCTCTATCAATCCCGCTGTCTGGACATGGAATTTTAACGATTTTCAATATTTCCAGTCACAACAAGCAGATGTGCATTTTGGTGCAGAGATGCCTGAAGCTGAGTTTGATCAGGCAGTTATTTTTGTACCCAAGTCTAAAGAACTGTTGAATTATTTATTGCATAATGTGGCAGCGCAGCTTAAACCGGGCAGCAGTATTTTTCTGGTCGGTGAAAAGAAAGGCGGGATAGAACGCGCAGCCAAACAGTTGCAGCCTTTTGGTAAAACTCTCAAACTTGACAGCGCACGTCATTGCCAGCTTTGGCAATTGGTTCTAGAGCATACGGTCGAGAAAAAAGCACTTGCAGACTGGGCGCAGCGTTATACCGTTTCGACACCAAATGGCGATCTGAATATCTGCGCCCTTCCAGGTGTCTTTAGTCAAAACCGTTTGGATGTAGGAACTGCCACGCTATTACCTTATTTGTCACAAGTCACTTCAGGTAAAATTGCCGACTTTGGTTGTGGTGCAGGTGTGATTAGTGCGTATCTGGCAAAATTGAATCCGAAAAACCGGATTTTTGCCATGGATGTTGATGCCTTTGCACTGGCTTCTACACAAATGACATTTGAAGAAAATCAGCTCACCCCTGAACAGATTGAAATCAAAGCGGTCACTGGCATTGAGGATGCACCCTTGTTCCTACATGCTATTGTCAGTAATCCGCCTTTTCATATGGGAATCGAAACTGATTACACGGCAAGCGAAACCTTGTGTAAAACCTCACGTCGTCATTTAAAATCGGGCGGCGAGCTTTGGATCGTGGCCAACCGTTTCTTGAACTACCCGACCCTGATTGAACAAAACTTTGGTCGCTGCACAGTGAAAGCGGATCAACAAGGCTTTAAAGTGCTCTTCGCCAGCACTCAAAAAAATGTTAAGGAATCATGATGAGCGAAACGCAAAACACGATGCAGCTGCAGCGTAAGCTGGGTGCTCGTCATCTGAATATGATCGCCATTGGCGGATCAATTGGTACAGGTCTATTCCTGGCCTCAGGGGCGACCATTGCCAACGCTGGACCAGGCGGTGCACTACTTGCATATGTACTGATTGGGATCATGATTTATTTCTTGATGACCAGTCTAGGCGAGCTTGCCACACATAACCCGACCTCAGGTGCATTCTTCACTTACGGCACCAAATATGTCGAAGGTGGTTTTGGTTTCGCTCTGGGTTGGAACTACTGGTACAACTGGGCCATTACTGTGGCTTTTGAGTTGGTTGCAGTTCAGTTTATTATGAAATTCTGGTTTCCAGATATTCCGGGCGTGTACTGGAGCGCCATCTTCCTTGCCATTATTTTCGGGATTAATGCCCTGACAGTAAAAGGCTTTGGCGAATCCGAATTTTTCTTTTCTCTGGTGAAAGTTCTCGCGATCATTGCCTTTATCATTATCGGGATCTGGATGATCGTGAAGCTCATGCTGACCCCGGGTGCGGAAGCATTTGCCAACTGGAGTATTGGTGATGCACCCTTTGTCGGTGGTTTCCAGGCATTAATTGGTGTGGCGATGATTGCCGGATTCTCCTTTCAAGGTACCGAAATGGTCGGTGTGGCGGCAGGTGAATCGAAAAATCCAAAGAAAACCATTCCGGTGGCCATCAAACAAATTTTCTGGCGTATCCTGTTGTTTTATATTGTGTGTATTTTCATTATCGGCACTCTGATTGCCTATAATGACCCACGTTTATTACAGGCCGCTGCGACAGATAATATTGCGCTTTCGCCATTTACCTTATTATATGAAAAAGCCGGCTTTGCCTTTGCCGCCAGTATCATGAATGCGGTGATCTTGACCGCTATTTTGTCTGCAGGTAACTCGGGCATGTATTCGTCTACACGTATGCTGTTTGATATGGCACGTAAAGGCAGTGCACCTAAAATGTTTGCGCGTCTGGACCCGCGTGGTGTGCCGATGAATGCACTCTATGCCACTACGGCGATCGCAGCTCTGTGCTTCCTGACCACTTTCTTTGGTGAACAGGAAGTCTTTAACTGGCTGCTGAATATGTCGGGGATGTGTGGCTTTATCGTCTGGCTCGGGATTGCCATTTCCCATTACCGTTTCCGTAAAGGGTATCTGGCACAAGGATATAAACTGGAAGATCTGGCTTATCGCGCTAAATTCTTTCCTTTCGCCCCTTGGTTTGCGTTTATCCTCTGTGCGATTGTTGTTCTCGGACAAAACTATCAGGATGTTTTGGCCGGTCAATGGATGGGTGTGTTATCGACCTATATCAGTATTCCGCTATTCCTAGCGATTTGGTTCGGCTACAAATGGAAGAAAAAAACCAAACTGGTCTCTTATCAAGAGATGGATGTGCAGCCGATGAAACTTGATCAGGAATAAAAAATTATTCATTAAAAAAATCAGCTTACGGGCTGATTTTTTATTTCTTGAATTAACTATGACGCATCACGAAATTGCGATCATCAATCACAATCACTTGCTGGCAAATTCCGTCTATCCGACGTTGCTGCTCAAATACCTCTTTAGGCATAGACTCAAAACTATCAAAGAAGCTAATTTCATTTTCATCAATTTCATATATCAGGGAATGATTCCCTACTCCCTCTAAGGTGTCATAGAACACAATCACAAAACGGCCTGCTTCTACATTTTCCTGAATTTCTGCATAAGACAATGGCTGTTCTATAACAGGAATATTTAAGCGATGTGCTTGTTGATAGAAATCGACTTCAATTGGCTGTTTATCTGCATCATGTTCAGTACAAAAATTGACATCCAAACCCAATGTCTTTAAAGCAACTGCAAGTGCGATGCTTGAGCTTCCCATTTCAGGGTCATGTTGACAGAGCTGAGTTAAATCAGGAATATTCAAATCAATGCCATAATGATGAAAAATCATCCATATTGCAAAAATTCCGCTATTGGCTTCCAGATTTTGCAAATCTTCAGGAATTTCGACACTCATATTTTTACTCAACGACATCTTAACAGGCTAAGTGTAGTCAAAATACAGACATAAAAAAAGCAGCTCCGAAGAGCTGCCTTTTTAATGAGTGTTCAATAATGAATTATTGAGCAACTGGTTGTTCAGCTAAAACAGTACGGCTACCAGTGATTGTCGCGAATACACGACGGTTCATAGCACGACCTTCTTTAGTGTTGTTGTCAGCAATCGGTTGATCCCAAGCGAAACCTTGAGTAGACAAGCGAGATGCATCAACATTGTATTCATTTACAAGCGAAGATTTAACAGAGTTAGCACGTGCTAGAGATAAACGTTCGTTTAGTGCACGTGGACCAGTGTTGTCAGTGTGACCTTCGATACGAGCAGTAGCGTTTGGATATTCAACTAGCTTCTCAGCAACTTTAGCGATTTCTGGTTTGTATTGATCTTTGATGTTTGATTTGTTTGTATCAAAGAACACACGAAGTTCCATGTTCAGGTCTTCAGTCAACTCTTGTGGCGCTGGAGCAACTGGAGTTACAGGCTCAACTGGAGCAACTTCAACTACTGGAGCAGCTGGTTTCAGACGACCACCTAGAACAACATTAAGACCAGCTAATGCTGTGTAGTTCCAGAATTTTTCGTCAAAGTGGTAAGTACCACGAGCTTCAGTACGTAGCGCTAAGGCATCGTTGATGTGCCAGAATGCACCCACACCAGCATTACCTAGAGTACCTTCTTCTTCATTACCGCGAGTACCGCGTGGCACACCTTCAAATTCGTATTTGTAGTGACCCGCACCTAGAAGCATGTATGGCTTCACTTTGCTGTCATAGTTACCAGTAAATACGTCAGAAGTTGCGTAGAAGTTACCTGCAATATTTTGGCCTTTGTATTCTGCACCTTCAGCAGCACCGTCAACATCGCCCTTTACTTGGCTATATTCAGCTTCAAAACCTAACCAAGGAGTTAATTCAACACCAATAGCAGCACCTACGAATAAATCGTCTTGTAATTCAGGACTACTAGTAAGTTCGCCATCATTACCGTTATTGTTGTGCTGGGTGTCTTGGAATGTATAACCTAACATCAACGGAGTAATAGTTACGCCTGCATTTGCAGCAGCAAAAGGTGCAGCTACAAGCATAGCTAAAGCAATACGACTCATTTTCATGGATTTATCCTCCAGAGATAAAAATTGTTGTTCAAGCTCAAGCCCGCAATAGGCCATCCTGAGATAGGCTTTTTATTACCCCAGTTTTATTCTTAAGCTATTCACATGGCATCATACAAACACTTTATTATTTTTCCAAGTGCTTGATTAATTTAATCAAGTAAATTATTGACAAAATTACTTACAATTTCCGTTGTAATTCGGTAACTTTTTACTCAATTTTTTATTCTGAATACCCTATGGTGATTGCCAATTATTTTTTAATCACTTTCTTGAAACTTAAGTAAGGACTGATTACTCGGCTCCACAAAGCATAAAAAACGCATAATTAATAACATATTCCTCATAAAAATAATATATAAATCAGGTAACTCTATGTATAAAAAAATAACAAGAGCATTCACTATTGTTGAGTTAATTATCTGTATTGCAATGATTGCAATTCTCGTCAGTATCGCCCTACCGTACTTCCATGACTATCGATCCAAACAGGAAGCCAAAAATATTCCGATCAAATTATCTCAAATTAATCGTTATGCACGCAGCCAGGCTGCAGTGTTTCACCAAAATATTGTGATCTGCCCTAGTCAGGATTCTCTGAGTTGCCAAGCCAATCAATGGAACAAGAACATGCTGGTTTTCATCGATAAAAATAAAAACAGGCAAGTGGATACAGGCGAACAAATTTTACAAATTGATGTACTTAACCTCAAATACGGTAACCTGAGTTGGCGAGGAGCTTTAAGTTTACCGAGTGTCACTTATCAAGCGCACACTGCCCTGCCGATTGGTTCAAATGGTAGTTTTTATTATTGTTCTACCCATCTTTCTAATCAACAGCGTATTGTACTCAGCAAAATGGGGCATATCCGGATTGAAAGTCTCTCGTCTTGCTAACAGAACTATCCAGTTTATGCTTCGCTGCGATTAACGCTTCAATCCTGAGTTTTTTTCAATATACTGCTTAAGTTTGAAAAAATTGATTAAAACTCATACGGAGAGAGAACAATGACTGACATCCTAATTGTCAATGGTGCACGTACAGCCATGGGTGGCTTTCAGGGGAGTCTTGCCAGTGTAACTGCGCCAGAACTCGGTGCGGTCACCATTAAAGAAGCAATTGCCCGTGCGGGTCTGCAACCAGAAGATATTGAAGAAGTCATTATGGGTTGTGTCCTTCCGGCAGGTTTAAAGCAGGGCCCTGCACGTCAAGCCATGCGTCAAGCTGGTCTTCCAGATTCTACTGGCGCTGTAACCATTAATAAATTATGTGGTTCAGGCATGAAAGCCGTCATGCAAGCTGCAGATATGATTAAAGCCGGTTCTGCAAATATCGTGGTTGCAGGTGGCATGGAATCCATGACCAATGCTCCTTATGTATTGCCAAAAGCACGTGGCGGTTTCCGTATGGGTCACGGTGAAATCAAGGACCATATGTTTCTGGATGGCTTGGAAGATGCTGAAACAGGTCGCTTGATGGGTTCATTTGCCCAAGATATGGCAAATACCAAAGGTTATACCCGCGAGCAGATGGATGATTTTGCGATTCGCTCATTAAAGCGTGCGCAAACTGCGGTCAATGAAGGCTACTTTGCTGATGAAATCGTGCCTGTAACAGTTAAAACCCGTAAAGGTGATGTAGTCGTTGATAAAGACGAACAGCCGTTCAATGCCAACATCGATAAAATTCCAACTTTGCGTCCTGCTTTCGCTAAAGACGGTACGATTACGGCGGCTAATGCCAGCTCGATTTCAGATGGCGCATCAGCTCTAGTAATTACCTCGGCTGATAATGCAGCAGCAAAAGGGTTGAATCCTTTGGCTAAAATTGTTGCCTATGCATCGAATTCGCAACATCCAGCTGAATTTACCATTGCTCCAGTCGGTGCAATCCAGAAAGTGCTAGATAAAACTGGATGGGCCGCTTCTGATGTCGACCTTTGGGAAATCAATGAAGCCTTTGCCATGGTGACCATGTGCCCAATGGATGAGTTCAAGCTGGATCCTGAAAAAGTCAACATTAACGGTGGTGCATGTGCACTCGGTCATCCTGTGGGTTCAACCGGTTCACGTATTATCCTGACTTTGATTCATGCACTAAAACGTACCGGTGGAAAAAAAGGGATTGCAGCCCTGTGTATTGGTGGTGGTGAAGCGACAGCTGTGGCGATTGAATTACTTTAACCTATTCTCTCACCCCATCCCTCGCCCATAGGGAGAGGGAGTTAAAAATCCTCCTGATCTGGAGGATTTTTTTCGCTTACATTTTGATAAAGCTTGCTCGCGCAAAATACCGCAAAGTGGCGTAGATTAAAGCAAGCAAAATAAAAAGGGAGTTCTCCCATGCAACTGAATCATTACCTCAATTTCCAAGGTCAGGCTGAAGCAGCCTTTAACTTTTATAAATCAGTTTTTGGAGGCGAATTTTCAAGTCTGAGTCGTTATGGTGAAATGCCAACTGAAGAAGGGATCACGCTGTCAGAAGCGGATAAAAATAAAATCCTGCATATCTCACTTCCCATCAATGAGTTTACAGAACTGATGGCATCGGACACGAATGATCAATTCTGTGCACAAACCAATACGGTGTTCATTCCAGGTAATAACCACTATATTTCCATTAACTTAGACGCCAGCGAACAAGCTGAAGCACAACGACTCTTTGATACTTTATCGGTGAATGGTCAAATTGAGATGCCGCTAGAAAAGACCTTTTGGGGCGCACTTTATGCTGCCTTTAGCGATCAGTTTGGAATTCACTGGATGATTAACTGTCAACTTGAAGAAAATTAAAGGTTTTTATCAAGATATAAAAAAGCCGGAATCAATCCGGCTTTTTGACAGCAACTTAATTTAAATTAAGCACCTGTTTGATAATGTGCCTGTGCAACCGCAGTCGATGCCTGATACGGATTTTTGAAATCATTCAAACCGGCAACAGCTTCAGTTATATCTTCACCTTCTTTAATCACGAAAGTATCGAAACCGAATCGACTAATTTATTTACTTAACTTTTTCTTTTTTCGTTCTTCTAAAATTTTCTTTCTACCTTTATCAGTCAAAGAATAGTAGTCTATATACGAACTTATTAAGCCTTTATCAACTAAGGTACTCAATAAGTATCTTTTTTCAGTTTCATCTATACCAGAAATATCATCTATACCATGACCTTGATTAGGTAATTTTGAGAAAAATTCAAGACATTCATATTCAAGGTATGTAATATCTCGGTCTCTATTAATGTAGATCTTTTTTAAATACCTACCCAAAGAAACAACTAAGCTTAAAATTAAAAATAATCCACAAAAAATGCTTGTACAAAAAAATATATTCCTCCAAGTATTCGGAAGATCAATGACCTTTATTATTTCTGATAAGTAAAGCATTGAGAGACTTCCCAACACAATTACCAATGCGATCAATTTATCTGTTTTTAAAATTTTTAACCATTCAGTCCAATTCATATTTAAATTCTTATCATCATATTATTTTAATTATAAAAAAAGCTGAACCCAAGTCCAGCTTTTTCAGTTACTTAATGATTATCAAGCACCTGTTTGATAATGCGCTTGTGCAACCGCAGTTGATGCCTGGTACGGATTTTTGAAATCATTCAAACCGGCAGCCGCTTCCTGAATATCTTTACCTTCTTTAATCACGAAAGTGTCGAAACCTGAACGCTTCATGTAGTTCAAAACATCTTTGAATACATCCCCAGTAGCACGCAATTCGCCTTGGAAACCCTGACGGCGAAGAAGTGCTGCAAATGAATAACCACGACCATCATTAAAACCGGCAAACTCAATAAAGATTGCATCTAGCTGGTCCAATGGAAACTCATTGGTTTCAGGCGAAGCATCTACGGTTAAGTACAATGCTTTTTTACCTGTCACATTGGCAATCTGGTCTAACTGATCCACAGTCAGAACCACATCACCCTGTGGTAAAACACCATCTTCACCCATCAATTGATAGGTATTATCTGCAATCGTGCCATCTTTAGAGAGCACTTGAAGTGCGGTATTAAGCATATGCACGCTCCTTGAATGGTTGAATGCCGACACGGCGATAAGTATCGATAAACTCTTCACCATCCTGACGCAGGTCAAGATAAGTATTCAAAATTTCTTCTACGATATCCGGCACGACTTCGGCTGCAAATGATGGCCCAAGAATGTCACCAATTGACGCATCATGATCGGCATTACCGCCTAAAGTGATCTGGTAGAACTCAGCGCCTTTCTTGTCTACACCTAGAATACCAATATTACCCACATGGTGATGGCCACAAGCATTCATACAACCTGAAATATTCAGATCCAGTTTGCCTAAATTGTAAATCGTATCCAGGTCATCAAAACGGCGTGAAATTGCTTCAGAAATCGGAATGGATTTCGCATTAGCCAAAGAACAGAAGTCACCGCCCGGGCAGCAAATGATGTCGGTCAAGAAACCGATATGCGCACGTGCCAGGTTGTTTTGATCAAGGGTTTGCCATACAGCGAACAAGTCTTTTTGTGGTACATCGACCAGGGAAATGTTTTGTTCATGCGTGGTACGCAGCTCACCGAAAGTGTACTGATCGGCAAGATCTGCAATCAGGTTCATTTCTTCTGTGCTGACATCACCCGGTGCAATCCCGGCACGTTTCAGTGAAATCGTCACGATACGATAACCTTTCACTTTATGTGCATTGGTATTGATGTTGAACCACTGTTTGAATTTTGGATATTGTGCAAATAGTTCAGTGAAATCTTCATCTGCATAATCTTGGTAGTCAAATGGCGTGAAGTTCTCATCCATTTTCGCCAAGGTGTCTGCATCGATTTTCAGTGTTTTAATCGTATGCGCAAATTCAGCTTCAACTTTCTCGGCAAATACTGCTGGTGTTAAAGCTTTTACCAGAATCTTGATACGTGCTTTATATTTGTTGTCGCGACGGCCATGCAAGTTATACACACGAAGGACTGCTTCCAGATAAGCAATCAGGTCTTCACGCGGCAAGAACTCACGGATAAAGCTACCAATCACTGGCGTACGGCCGAGACCACCACCGACTTTGATTTTATAGCCCATTTCGCCTGCTTCATTACGCACAATATACACACCGATATCGTGGAATGCAGTGGCTGCACGGTCAGTTTCTTCAAGCGCAGAGACTGCAATCTTGAATTTACGTGGCAAGAAAGCAAATTCCGGATGGAAGGTTGACCATTGACGGATCAATTCACAAGTCGGACGTGGATCGGCAATTTCACCTGCAACCACACCTGCATACTGATCCGTCGTGGTATTACGGATACAGTTACCTGAGGTCTGAATCGCATGCATTTGCACAGTGGCCAGTTCAGCCAGCATATCCGGCACATTTTCCAGCGCAGGCCAGTTAAACTGGATGTTTTGACGGGTCGAAATATGCGCGTAGCCACGGTCATATTCTTTTGCCAAATCAGCCACTTTACGAAGTTGTTTTGAGTTCATCAAACCATATGGCACGGCAATACGTAACATTGGCGCATAACGCTGTACGTACAAACCATTTTGCAGACGAAGCGGACGATACTCATCTTCAGTGAGTTTACCGGCTAAATAACGTTCCGTTTGGTCACGGAACTGTGCAACACGTTCATTAATCAGTTGCTGATCAAAATCAGTATATAAATACATGGCGTACAGCTAGTAGTTTCTATTATATCGCCGGCAAGGATAGCGAGATTGAACCTATCAATAAAATGCTTTTTATACATATTTCATAGCGGTTTTATTGATAAGCCTGACAAAGTTTCACGGATCTCGGTATTTACAGCACTGGATTAAATTTAAAGTAATAATGATGAAAATCTTCAATTATTATTACTTATTTTCATATAGGAAAAATTTCCTCTCATTTCATTAATAATCTAATTAACACGTTAAGAATATTACCAATTTTGACTTTCTCCCAATTGCTGTCCTACAAACTCATAGCGTATCGTAGAACGTGAAAATTTAATCGGACAAGCCAATTGTGCTTCGGTCTGCTGACTGCTGGATTTGAGTGGCACCTGTACTATCCATCCCCGCTGCTGGGCCAGATCGGAATGTAACGCTTCTTCAAGTTTGAGCACCGGTTCAACACAGACATCCAACGCGGCAAACAGCGTTTGCCATTCAGATAAAGACTTGGTCTTGATTTTATTCTGAATCGCCTGCTTCACCACAGCATGATCTTCAGCGGCATAAGAAGCGCCTTTGTCCAGGAGAATCGGCAGTTCTAAAGCCTGTGCCAGCCCCTGCATAAATGGTGGTTCCAGGCTACCAATCGACAAATAACGCCCATCCTGGGTTTCATAATAATCATAGAAAGTTCCACCATTCAGATAGCCGGATTCTGGAGATTGATGCTGATTGCCAGCCAGACTGGCAGAAGCTGCCAGATTGCTCATCGTTACCACACAATCGGTCATGGAAATGTCAATGTACTGGCCTTTGCCACTTTGTTGGCGTTCAATCACCGCGGCCAGAATCGCAATCACGGCATGCATGGAACCACCTGCAACATCGGCGACCTGAATTCCCAAGGCTGGTGGACCATTTTCAATCCGCCCACTGTGTCCGGCAATTCCGGACAAAGCCAGATAATTAATGTCGTGCCCTGCCTTATCTTTATATGTGCCAGTTTGGCCGTAACCGGTAATGGAACAGTAAATCAGTTTCGGATTAATTTCGCTTAAGGTTTGATAGTCTAGCCCAAGACGTTGCATTACACCGGGACGGAATTGCTCAATCACAATGTCATAATCTGCAATCTTGGATTTAACCAGTTCAATATTCGCAGGATCTTTCAAATCCAGTGCAACCGATTGCTTGTTTCGGTTCAAATAACTTTGTGAAGTGGCCTGTCCATTGGCAAAGGGTGGCATTAATCGCAACAGGTCCGGTCGGGTTGGTGATTCAATATGCACAACTTCTGCACCTAAATCAGCAAGATATAATGTGGCAAACGGGCCGGGTAAAAGTGTAGAAAAATCTAGGATTTTCAATCCTTTTAATGCATATGACATTGGAGTATTTGCTCTACTTATATTGCTTTTTTCAGCATCTTAGGCACATAAATGCATAAAAACAATGTCATGTTCAGCCATTTACCTTGATAGTTTCGGCAATCTAATATGTAAGAAAATGGCAAAGGTATTCTTGTAAATTGCCATTGCTTTATTATTTTTCGTCATTTAGGTCAATTATTAGTGAACATTAAAGAGACTGAAGGATTAAACATGAGTCGTGATACGATCAGTATCCACTTCGTCAATGCAGCCTTATCTGGCGTTAAGCGTCTGGGCATGGATGTCGATACTTTATTGTCTCACGTCGGGATTGAAGCAGAACTGCTGCATCAGCCCAAAGCGCGTATTTCGCCTGAACAATATACCCGCTTTATTAAAATGCTGTGGATGGTGACCCAGGACGAGCATGTCGGCTTTGACAAACAGCAACGCCGGTTGGGTACTTTTGCGATCATGTGCCAGCTGATCATTCATGCCAAAACTCTGGGTGATGCACTGGAACTGTCTTCCCAGTTCTACAAACTCTTTGGTGATGACTGGTCGGTGACCCTGGAACGCGACAAACACGAAGCACGTCTGGTTCCGCTGATTCCAAATGCGATGGATCCGGATCATTTCATTACTGAAAGCATGCTGATGATCTGGCATGGCTTGGCGTCTTGGCTCATTGAGCGTCGCCTGCCACTGGAACGCGTGCATTTTAGCTACCCTCGTCCAGACCATGCCGATGAATATGATGCCCTGTTCTTTGCGCCGGTAATGCAGTTCGATATGCCACGCACCGAGATCACTTTTGCTGCGGATTATCTGGACCTGCCAATTCGCCAGAATGAAGAAACCTTAGAAGAGTTTTTGAAAGCTGCGCCGGCACAATTGCTGGTGAAATTCAAAAACACCAACTCGCTGACTTCACGTATTCGTGATGTGCTGAAGAGCCAGATTGGCGAAGAAATGCCGACATTAAACGATGTCGCGTCGATGCTTTATCTATCACCGCAAACCTTGCGCCGCCGTCTGGCAGCCGAAGGCAAAAGCTATCAAGGCGTAAAAGATGCCTTGCGCCGTGATGCAGCAATTCACCTGTTACTTAATCCGGATCTGACCCTTGAAGATGTTGCACAACAAGTCGGTTTCAGTGAAACTAGTACTTTCCACCGCGCCTTCAAGAAATGGACCGGTGTAACCCCGGGTCTGTATCGTCAATTGCATGGCTATCATTAATCAAATGATGTTGCGAAATAACATTTAAAAATTAAAATCAGTTCTCTCCGCCTAAGCATTAGCTTAGGCTTTTTTATAATTACAATTGGCTAAATCGCTCAATTGATCTGACCCGTTCTCGTCATTGCACTTCAAAAATTAAGGATTACACTCGAATCATTAGAATAATTTTCATTAAATCAATAAAAGGAACATGCTATGAGCGAGGCATATATTATTGACGCCATTCGTACGCCACGCGGAAAAGGCAAAAAAGATGGATCTTTACATCAAGTAAAACCCATTTCATTACTGACTGGTTTACTCAATGAACTGAAAGACCGTCACGGACTGGACACCTCAAAAGTCGATGATATTGTGCTGGGTTGTGTCACCCCGATTGGTGATCAGGGGGCCGATATTGCCAAGACCGCTGCCATTGCTGCGGGTTGGGACAATGATGTCGCTGGCGTGCAAATCAACCGTTTCTGCGCTTCCGGACTCGAAGCTGTCAATCTGGCCGCACAAAAAGTCCGTTCTGGCTGGGAAGATCTGGTCGTTGCAGGCGGCGTCGAATCCATGTCCCGCGTAGCGATGGGTTCTGATGGCGGCCCTTGGGCGCTTGACCCTGAGACCAATATGGCCTGTGATTTTATTCCGCAAGGTATCGGTGCAGATTTAATTGCCACGATTGACGGTTATACGCGTTCTGATGTAGATCAATTTGCCGAACAATCACAACAGAAAGCAGCTGCCGCTCAAGCCAATGGTTATTTCAACGCCTCTGTTATCCCGGTAAAAGACAAAGCTGGTGTGGTGATTCTGGACAAAGATGAATTTATCAAACCGACAACGACCGCAGAAGGCCTGGGCAAACTCAATCCAAGTTTCGCCACTATGGGGCAAATGGGCTTTGATGCAATTGCCCTGCAAAAATATCCTGAAGTGGGTGCTGTCAATCATGTGCATCATGCAGGGAATTCTTCAGGCATTGTCGATGGTGCGGCTGTGGTTTTGATCGCATCGGAACAAGCAGTAAAAGAACAAGGTCTGAAGCCACGTGCCAAAGTACTGGCGACGGCACTGGTCGGTGCAGATCCGACCATTATGCTGACCGGCCCTGCCCCGGCTGCTCGTAAGGCCTTGGCGAAAGCCGGTTTAACAATTGATGATATTGACCTGTTTGAAGTCAATGAAGCTTTTGCTGCCGTGGTGATGCGCTTTATCAATGAAATGAAGGTTGATCCTGCCAAGGTGAATGTCAACGGCGGTGCAATTGCCATGGGACATCCACTCGGTGCGACTGGTGCGATGATTTTAGGGACGTTATTGGACGAGTTAGAACGCCAAGGCAAAAAGCGGGGTCTGGCTACACTTTGCGTAGGTGGCGGTATGGGCATCGCAACCATTATTGAACTGGTTTAAGGAGAAAAACAATGAGCGCAATTCAGTTTGAAAAAAATGCCGACAATATTGATATTTTAACTTTTGATTCTCCAAACCAGTCTGCCAATACCATGAATGCAGATTTTCGTGCTGCCTTGGCTGAAACTGTAGAAAAACTTAAAGCCGATGAAAACATTAGCGGTATCATTTTCCGGTCTGCGAAAAAAACCTTCTTTGCTGGCGGCGATCTGGATGAACTGATTCAAGCCACGCCTGAGCATGCGACTGAATTCTTCAACATGATTGAAGAGATGAAAGCACAAATGCGCTATATCGAAACTCGCGGTATTCCTGTCGTTGCTGCACTGAATGGTACGGCGCTCGGCGGTGGCTGGGAAATTGCCCTGTGTGCCCATCATCGTATTGCCCTGAATGACCCTAAAAGCAAATTTGGCCTGCCTGAAGTCACACTGGGTTTATTACCAGGTGGCGGTGGTATCGTCCGTAGCATCCGCCTGCTCGGTCTGCAAAATGCCCTTCCTTTATTAATGGAAGGCAAACAGTTTGGAGTCGATAAAGCTAAATCTTTAGGGCTGATTCATGAGGTCGCAGACAGTACCGATGAACTGTTGAAAAAGGCCATTGCCTGGATCAAAGCCAATCCAAAATCTCAGCAGCCATTCGATGTAAAAGGCTATAAAATTCCGGGTGGTAGCCCTTCGACACCAGCAGTTGCCCAGATGCTGGCAATTGCTCCGGCGATGCTACGCGATAAAACCAAAGGCTGCTACCCTGCACCTGAAGCGATCATGTCGGCTGCGGTAGAAGGTGCACAGGTCGATGTCGATACAGCCCTGACCATTGAATCGCGTTACTTTACTTATCTGGCGACCGGTCAAATTTCTAAAAATATGATTGGCACCTTCTGGCATGGTCTGAATGCAATCAAATCCGGTGCCAGTCGCCCTCAAGGTCTTGAAAGGTGGAAAGCCACTAAAGTCGGTATTTTAGGTGCGGGCATGATGGGTGCTGGGATCGCCTATGCCACTGCCAGCAAAGGCATTCCAGTGGTGCTAAAAGACATTTCAATCGAAGCGGCTGAAAAAGGCAAAGCCTATAGCCAGAAACTGCTGGATAAAAAAGTCGCTCAAGGGCGTTTATCAGCCGAGAAACGAGATCAGTTTTTAAGCCTGATTCAAACAACCGCATCTAGTGCAGATCTAGCGAGTTGTGACCTGATCATTGAAGCCGTCTTTGAAAATCCCGCGCTCAAGGCTCAAGTCACGCAAGAGGCAGAGCAATATCTTATCAGCAACGGGGTGATGGCTTCGAATACCTCGACCCTGCCGATCACAGAATTAGCCCAGGCTTCAAAAAATGATCAGAACTTTATCGGCCTGCATTTCTTCAGTCCGGTCGATAAAATGCAGCTAGTCGAAATTATCAAAGGTAAAAATACCTCGGCAGAAACGCTGGCCAAAGCTTTCGATTTCGTGCAGCAGATTGGCAAATTACCGATTGTGGTGAATGACAGCCGTGGCTTCTTTACCAGCCGCGTGTTTGGCACCTTTGTACAGGAAGGCTTGCGTCTGCTAGCAGAAGGCGTACATCCGGCACGAATTGAAATGGCAGCTCTCAAAGCCGGTATGCCGGTAGGCCCGTTGGCGATTCAGGATGAAGTGTCCTTGACCCTGTCTGAACATGTGGCCAATGAAAGATACAAAGCTTTAGGAGCACAAGGTCAGACCATCACTAAATCACCTGCGGATGACGTGATTCACAGCATGATTCACGAATTTAACCGTAAAGGTAAGGCCGCAGGCGCAGGTTTTTATGATTATCCGGCCGATGCCAAAAAGCAGCTCTGGTCTGGTCTCAGCCACTGGAAAAAAGACAACGATATTTCTGAACAGGAAATGATTGACCGCTTCCTGTTTGTACAGGCACTGGATACGGTTCGCTGTCTAGAAGAAGGTGTTTTGGAATCTGTCGTTGATGCCAATGTCGGTTCCATTTTTGGTATTGGCTTTGCCGCCTGGACGGGCGGTGCAGTACAATTCCTGAATCAGTATGGTTTAGCCAAAGCCGTGACCCGTGCCAAAGTACTTGAAAATAAATATGGCGAACGCTTCAAAGCCCCACAACTCCTCAAAGATCGCGCAGCACACGCCCAGCCGATTCAATAACTTAGGCACTTAAATAAAAGAGGAACGTGTTTCCTCTTTTTTATCTTCTGGATTTGCTTAATGCACTGGATAGACTCATCTGATGACAGATTTCGATCTGCTTTTTGATCAATTTATGTTATAAAGTTACATAAGTTTGATATCCACGTGGGTAAGACCTATGACTGATCACAGTTCACCTGAAAAATCTCCTTGGGGCTGGAAAGCACTTATCATCTTCTGTATTTTAGGTGGATTATTCATGCTTATTTTTTGGCTCGCGATAAGTAATGAACCGGATTACATGCCAAGCCAGCAAAATAAACAAACTACCCAGCAACACGCTTTTAAAAATGCACCGACGATGTCTCCAGAAGCCATTGCCAAAGCGCAAGCAGATCGTGAATCACGTGAAGCTGCCAATACTGCTCATCCAGGTACGACAGCCGCTGAACACAATATGTCAGCTGAAGAACATGCCAATATGGATAATGCCGAGCACAGCTCAAATGCAGCACATGGCCACTGATCCAGATTCAGTCTATGCATAAAAAAGCGAGGTCAATGCCTCGCTTTTTTGTATTTGAAGGGCTGAAAATTAAAGTTTTAAATACATATCAATATGCGGAATACCACAATCCAGATATTCCTCACCTTGAGCTTCAAATCCCAGCGCTTGATAGAAGCCAATGGCATGCACTTGCGAAGATAGCTTGACCAACTCACGCTGCTCTGCACGCGCATAGTCAATCACGGCCTGCATCAAGCGCTGACCAACACCTAAACCGCGTGTTGTTGCTAGGACTGCAACCCGACCGATACTGTTATTTGACAATAAGCGTGCTGTAGCAATCGCCTGATCCTGCTGAAAAACAATGAAATGTACAGCAACCACATCCTCAGCATCCCACTCATCTTCAGCTGCTATATGCTGTTCTTGAATAAATACGGCTTCACGAATCGCTTTGGCATACACTGCCAAAGCTTTCCAGCTGCCGGACACTATTTTCAGTTCTGGGTTGTTTAGCATTTAGAACCAATTCCCTGCTGATCCCACTGGTCATTGAGCAACAATTCCAGTGAATGTTTCTGGATACCATACATCTCTTTTAAGGCCTGAATTTGTGCCAGAACCGCCTGATCAGGTTGTTGATAGTCTTTACGTTTTGTCGCCAGAATCATTTTATTTTTACTGGTATGTTCCAGCGCCACAAATTCAAAAACTTTGGTTTCATAACCATAAGCTTTGAGCAGTAAAGCACGAATGGTATCGGTCAACATTTCTGCCTGCTGTCCGGCATGAATACCAAACTGTAACATCGGGCTGAGGACTTTTGGCGCCTGCAACTGCGGACGCAATTCCTTATGACAACACGGTGCACACATGATCATCTGTGCATTCAGGCGAATCCCGCTATGAATCGCAAAATCTGTTGCTACATCACAGGCATGTAAGGCAATCATCACATCCAGACGTTCTGGCGCATAAGTACGCACATCCCCCTGGAAAAAGTCCAGCTGATCAAAACCAGATTGCTGCGCGACATTCTGGCAGAATTCAACCATTTTCGGATTAAGCTCTACCCCGGTAACATACGGCGTTTGACCATGTTTTTGTATATAGTCATATAAAGCACAAGTCAGATAGCCCTTACCCGAACCAAAATCCACCACGCGCAGGCCTTCAGCCTGTGGCTTAATCTGTGCCAATGCACCTGAGAAGATTTCTACAAACTTATTAATCTGCTTCCATTTACGCGCCATGCTCGGAATGATTTGCGCTTTTTGATCGGTAATACCGAGATATTGGAGAAAGATGCTGTCCTGATCGACATAACGTTGTTTAATCCGGTCATGGCCTTGTTCAGCAGGCTTCACCTGATTCATCGTGGCTTTATGTTTGCTACGCGTTAACATAGCTTTTTTCTTGTTTTTTTTCAGCTGTAATTCTTCATCTACTGTCATCAGATTGGCCTGTTTGCAACACGCCAGTAGTGAAGTAACCTGGAATAATGCTTCATCTAAAGGATAATTTTTCGTGACATCCTGCGTCTTGTAACGATATAGACAGCTCAATACGCGCTGTTCATTTAATGTAATGACTCGCAAGGTCATTTTCTCTAAATCCTGCAGTTCACCTTTATACTGGCTTAAGATCAGGCGATCGAATTGATTCCTTTCAACAGCTTGCTGAAAGGTATCCAAGAATTGCTGTTCCTGATCTGAGAGAGTTGCCAACGTTGACATAGATAAAACCTGAAATGAATTGCGCATCAAGTTTAAATCTTCTTAACCTAAAAGCAAAATTGAATTACTATACAAGTGTATATTTGAAAAAGAATGACATTCATGCAGAATGCTCCACTGGTTCCAGATTATGATCAAAATGAGGAACGGATTAACTATATTAGTCATGGTGTAGGTGCCGGGCTGTCCATTATTGCCGGTATTCTTTTGATTATTAAAGGGTCTTACCTGAGTACTGGACAATGGATTGGTCTTTGGGTTTATGCACTGAGCATGATTCTGTTATTTTCTGCTTCCATGCTTTACCACATGGCCACTGCAGCAGACCGTCGTTATTTTTATAAAAAAATCGATCATACTGCGATTTATTATTTAATCGCCGGAACTTATACCCCTTTCCTATCGATTGCCATTCCGACCGCCAAAGCCCAGTATTTATTGATTGCACTGTGGGTGATTGCCCTTCTTGGTACACTTTTCAAGTTCGTTTTCATTCATCGTTTCCAGAAACTTTCTTTAGCGGCTTATCTGGCCATGGGCTGGCTGGCGCTGCTGGTGATTGATGATATGCAGCAATATTTAAGTGTTCAATCTTTAACCTTTCTCATCATTGGTGGACTCGCTTATACCGTGGGTGCATTGTTTTACGCTTTAAAAAGAGTAAGATATACCCACGCTATCTGGCACATATTTGTATTGATAGGCGCAGGATCACATTTTCTGTCTATCTATCTTTACGTGATTTAATCATCTCCTTTTTCATTTCAGTGACCCTGAGCGAGTTGAAGCGAGAAGATTGCAGTTGTTTTTTTAAAAAATTACGCCTTTTTTAAAAAGATTACGCTTTTAAAACTAAGTTTTTTTATTTTTAGTAAGTGTAAGGTTTTCCATGGCGTCGTCTAATTCTGCTGCTCAGCCAGCACAAAATTCAAAATTTCGCGTTTTAACAGCAAGCTTGGTAGGCACTACAATCGAATTCTTCGATTTTTATATTTATGCCACCGCTGCTGTCATTATTTTTCCGTATCTGTTTTTCCCTACCAGTACAGATCCGATGACCGCAACCATTCAGTCTCTTGCGACTTTTGCCATTGCATTTATTGCCCGTCCGATTGGTGCAGCATTATTTGGTCATTTAGGTGACCGGATCGGACGAAAAGCCACCTTGGTTGCAGCTTTGCTGACTATGGGGATTTCAACCGTTGCGATTGGTCTATTGCCAACTTATGCGCAAATCGGAATTGCTGCGCCACTGTTACTTGCACTGTGCCGTTTAGGTCAGGGCTTGGGTCTGGGTGGTGAATGGTCAGGTGCGGTACTTCTTGCAACTGAAAATGCCCCGGAAGGCAAACGTGCCTGGTATGGCATGTTCCCGCAACTGGGTGCTCCGATCGGCTTTATTCTGGCAACAGGTTCTTTCCTGACGCTTGGCGCTTTCATGTCTGAAGCTGACTTTATGGCTTGGGGCTGGCGTATTCCGTTTATCTCAAGTGCCTTGTTGGTAATTGTCGGTTTATGGATCCGTTTAAAACTGCATGAAACGCCTGCTTTCCAGAAAGTGCTGGATAAACAAAAAGAAGTAAATGTTCCTTTTGTTCAAGTGTTCAAAAAGCACTCTCGTATGCTAGTTCTGGGTACGATTGCTGCAATCTGTACATTTGTTGTGTTCTACCTTACTACGGTATTTGCATTGCAATGGGGAACCAAACAACTCGGTTATTCCCGTGAAGAATTCCTGCAATTGCAGTTAGTTGCAACCCTGTGTTTTGCTGCATTCATCCCGCTTTCAGCAGTATTGGCAGAGAAATTTGGCCGTAAGACTACTTCCATTGCGGTATGTGTCATTTCTGCGATCTTCGGTATCTTCTTTGCAGATATGCTTGAATCTGGCAGCACCTTGGTGGTGTTCCTGTTCTTGTGTATTGGTCTGGCGATTATGGGCTTAACTTATGGGCCAATCGGTACTGTATTGTCTGAAATCTTCCCGACTTCAGTACGTTACACGGGTTCTGCATTGACCTTTAACTTGGCAGGCATTTTCGGCGCATCATTTGCACCGTTAATCGCAACCAAGCTGGCAACAGCCTATGGTTTATCTGCAGTCGGTTATTATCTGACCGCAGCATCTATCCTGTCACTTGTCGCGTTTTTGCTGATTCGTGAAACCAAGAATGATGATGTAAATAATCAGATCTAAGATTTTAGATTGATTCAAAAGCCAGCACTTGATGCTGGCTTTTTTTATGATTTCACAACAAAACTCGGCTACTTATCTCGTTAAATTTGCTCAACAATCAAATGAACTCAATTCAAAAAATGAGGCAAGGCCATGCAGGATCTTATTGAATACCTATCGCAGGAGCAGTTGGTCAATATCATTATTTTGCTGGAAGATGATAAAAAATTAGAAGCTGTTCGCTATATCACCGAGAATACGCCCTTGGATGAAGCTCAGGCACTGCAAGTGATTGATGAAATTGTGCGGGAACATGATGTGGTCATGAAGCATGAAAGTACCGGTCCACGCTTTAGTGATGATGCCGCTGATATCGACCTGGTGACACCACCACTGGAAATCCCCACCCATCCTAGTTTGAGCACATCCACAGAAGCTGAAATTACTGCACAGCAATTACGTGAAAATGTGCCAACCCGAAAAATCGAAAAGAAAATTTGGATGATGGCGGCCGTCGCGGTGGTGTTATTGATTCTGGTCTGGATCATCAGTTAACGCGGTACAGCACGTCGACTGAATTTAAATCAGTTCAATAATATCAATGGTAGGCGGCACCCGGAAACGGAAAGGCACGCCGACCAAGCCGGTACCGACAGTAACGAACACATCTGCATGTTCATGGCGGTACATGCCCTTTTTATGTCCCAAAATTGAAACCTTTTTCATGACGTAATTAGTTAGCCAAGGCAGCTCTACCTGTCCGCCATGAGTATGCCCGGACAGCATCAGAGGGCGCGTCGGCAGTTTGGGAATCATATCGACCGTATCCGGGTTATGCGAAAGAATGACCCAAGGCTTGTCCTGAGGCAAGTCTGGCAAACTGCGCATATCGGCTTTTCCAGCCCAGAGATCACCCACGCCCAAAAGTCGGAATTCATCAAATTCGACAATTTGACCTTCGATATCCATGACCTGATTGACTTGCAGTGCATAGTGCAACAGTTCGCGAATCGGCGGTCCGGGATATTGCTCGTCATGGTTACCATTGACTGAATAGACCGGAGCGTGAATCTCTTTTAAAACTGCCAATTCCTGTGCCAGTTTATTTTCTGGCTCGTAAGTCCAGTCGCCAGCAACCACCACCAAATCAGGTTGAATATGATTTAATTTGTGTACAATTTGTCGCAACTGACGCTCATGACCCGAAAACAGACCGATATGCAAATCTGCAATCAGGGCGATTTTCACCGGCTGCTTTAAACGTTTATCTGCATTGATCTGATATTGTGTCGTTTTCACTTGAATTAAATGCGGCTCGATAAAGCGTGCATAAGTCAAAACCCCACTGAGCAAAAATACAAAAATGGCTTCATGCAGCGAATAATACCCCGTCCATCCAGCATAAATACTGAAGAAAACCAAAGGGATTAATAAATAGGCAAGATAAAACGCCAGCAAATGACCAAAAGCTTTAAAGGGATGAATGGTTTCGGTACGTGATTGGCTCGACCATGCCTGAGCCACAGCCCAGATGACTAAAATCGCCATTCCCAAGTAAAAATAAAACAGTACGGAATTCGAATCCCACATAAATTGGCCTTATTCAGTCGAGCAGCAGATTACTGGCTTTATATTTATCTTTTCATAGCTGGCAATTATACTCAATTCTAATTTTTCATTCTTCGACTTATATGGCCACTGCTCCCCGCGATCAAGTTCATCTTCAATCCTCAGGTTTTATGCGCACTCATCGCTATAAAGCCGGCATTTTACTGAGCTGTAGCCTGGTACTGGGTCTGCCTGCATGTAGCACCTTACCCAAGCAAACCGAACAGCCAAGCCAGATGGCATTTGAAACGGATACATCGCAAACCAGCCTGGCACAAATTGTTGAACCTTTACGTGATCAGAACATCGGGTTGACTGGTTATCGCGTGCTGTATGATCCGCTTGAAGCACTGGCTGCGCGGATTCAGCTGATTAATAAAGCGGAACGTAGTCTGGATCTGCAATATTACATCTGGGATAACGACCGGATCGGTTCCCTCGCCCTGCATGCGATTATTCAGGCAGCAGATCGTGGCGTAAAAGTGCGCCTGCTGATGGATGACAATAATGCCAAGAAAATGGAAGGGATTTATCTGGCCTTAAACCAGCATCAAAATATCGATGTCAAACTGTATAATCCCTATCGCTTTCGTAAATACCGCGCCATGGACATGGTGCTGGATTTAAAGCGCATTAACCGCCGCATGCACAATAAAAGCTTTATTGCCGATAACCAGATTGCCTTGATTGGCGGGCGCAATATGAGTAACCAGTATTATAATGTCAGTGAAAGCTATCAGTTCTCTGATGTCGATGTGATGCTGGTCGGTGCGGCATCGGATGAAATCATTCATTCCTTCGATGAATACTGGAATGATGATTATGCCTATCCGGTGCAAGAGGTTGTGAATCCACGGCATCATGCTTTACGTTTTCCAAGCTTAAAACAGCAGCTAGAAACCCATAGTCAGGATCCAGCGACTCAAAATTATCTGGATCTGGCCAATCGTTCCAGAGCCTTTGACCAATGGCTGGAACAAAACATTCAGCTGGATTGGGTTGAAGCCGAAGTAGTCAAAGACCCACCGAGCAAAATCAAAGCCAAAGCCAAAACCGAAGAACATCTCAATTTCCAGTTATTACAGCGTCTGGAAAAACCTGAACAAAGTGTCGATATTGTCTCTGCCTATTTTGTCCCGGAAAAAATTGGTGCAGACCGTTTAAAGAAACTGGCGAATGAGAATATCAAGGTTCGCGTCCTGACCAACTCTTTTAAGGCCAACGACGTTGCCGTGGTGCATGCCTTTTATGCCAAATATCGTCAGGATCTATTGGAAAATGGGGTGCAGCTGTATGAGTTCTTGGCAGCGCCAGAAGCCAATCACCTAAATGCCAATACTGAGGAAATTTCGAAAAAAGCTAAAGTCAGCCTGAAAGGACTGAGCCGTTCCAGCCTGCATGCCAAACTGATGGCACTGGATCAAAAACAGGTGTTTATTGGTTCTTTTAACTTTGATCCGCGTTCAGCCTATTTGAATACTGAAATTGGTGTGTTGCTGAACAGTCCGTCTTTAGCACGTGCAGTACACGACACCATGGACAAAAATTTAAGCAAATATGCGTATAAACTGGTGCTCGATGCGAATCAGAACATTAACTGGAAAATCAAGAAAGCCAATGGTGAGGTTCAAACCTTTAGTAAAGAACCAAAAATGAAATGGTATCAGAAAGCTGGACTTAAACTGTTGTCGTGGCTGCCGATTGAAGGTTTTATGTAAGCTTGATTCTTTGAACAACAATCCTAAAAAGTTTCTTATGGAATAATGGCGTCAATTAACGAGTTTAGAAAAAACTCCTTAATTATTTTCAGTGAACAACAGCATCTTTTCATTTTAAATTAAACGATTATAGTCTATATGCTACTTTTGTTTCGGCAAAAGTAGCCAAAACCATTTTTCACCCGCAAAACTCGTCCACTATGATCAACAATCAGATTCATCGCAAAAACAATCATTTTTTAATATCGTCCTGCCTCAGACAGTTGCGGGTGACGTTTCCACGTATCCTCTATAATCCATGTATAAAAAAATTAAAGTCGATCAATTTACAAACTAACTCGGATTATCTTATTGAGGCTTTTTTAATACCCGTGACTGAAGTTCAACCAAACCTGTCTGCATTTTTTCCTGGACCACACGGGTGAGGCTTTCAACTGTATGCCCTTCCGTGCTAATTGCAGGTAAAGCCACTAAATGTGCAATGACTTGCGGCATTTCCAGTACTTTTTTGACATGGGCGGCAAAACTGATGTCATTGACAAACGGCGCAACCATATCCAGGTCGCCCTGCTGATTCACATAACAAATCAGACAGATTTGTACAGGACGCTGCGCTTCAATCGCGGCACCTAAAATCCGGCCATGCACTTTTTTGATGGCTCGCCCATCAGAAGTCGTCGCTTCAGGAAAGAACAGCACCGGAATATTCTGTTTGAGAAAACCGGTAATTTGTTCACGGATCCTGACTGAATCTCCTGAACCACGTTTAATAAATAAAGTACCCCCACCCTTGGCCAATTTGCCTAGAATTGGCCAGTTCTCAATTTCTGCTTTCGCCAGAAAAAATACGCGTGCCCCTGAACCCAGAACTGCAATATCGAGCCAGGACACATGGTTACTGACCCATAAGGCGGGTTCACGCGGAATCTCGCCATGTACCCGCACTTCGATATTGAATACTTTGCATAACTGGCGGCAAAAATGTTGCACATAGCGAGTATTGGTCGGGTTATTCGGATTTTTATATAAGCCATGACGAAAAACCAAATAGAACCCCTCACTGATGGTGGCCAATGAGGCGGTAATTTTCCGGCTATACAGAAAAAACTTGGCCAAGCCTTCGATATCTGGAGTCTGGTTTTGTACAGTTGAGTTCATAAAAACGTCATTAAATCCTAAGCGAGATACAGGGAATATCCACGAATTAAACTCATTCTATACTGTTCATTCGCAACTTGCATTGATAATAAAAATCGACCAATAACATCTATATCTTCAATTTTAATTGGATTAAAAAATCATTCAAAATAAAACTATCGAAATATTAGATTGAAAAGGATCGTAGCCATGCCAGATCAAACCCAGCCCGCGAACGACACACCTCCGCCTTTACAAGTGCTCAAATATATTTTGGGCGGCACCTTCATCTATGCCGTGGTACTGGTAACACTTGCACAACTGTTTATCAGCGCACTTTAAACCAAAGCCGCGCTAATTCGGTATCTGCTCAGCCCTTTTTCAACTACACTAAAGTTTTCAAGTGGAGATTGGCCTGAGTGGAATATTTACAACAACATCGAGGGAAAGAGCACGTCATTCTGGTGAGTGTCAGCGTACAGATGCTGGAAGACCTTGATGCTGAAGAGTTTCGTTTGCTGGCACAGTCTGCAGATGCTGAAATTCTGGAACATATTTATGCTCAGCGGGTGAAACCCGATGCCAAATTTTTTATCGGCTCCGGCAAGGCAGAAGAAATTGCTGAACGTGTTGAGGAACTGGATGCCAATCTGGTTATTTTTGACCATGCTCTAACCCCAGCCCAAGCCCGAAATCTGGAACAGGTGATCAAATGCCGTGTGGTCGATCGTACCGAACTGATTCTGGATATTTTTGCCCAGCGTGCACGTACCTACGAAGGCAAGCTGCAAGTTGAACTGGCACAATTACAGCATTTATCTTCGCGCTTGATTCGTAGTCGTGGCAATCTCGATAGCCAGAAAGGCGGGATCGGTTTGCGTGGTCCGGGTGAAACCCTGCTGGAAACAGATCGGCGCTTGCTACGTATCCGTATGGGGCAACTCAAGGCACGTATTGATAAAGTCCGCCAAACCCGGATGCAAGGCCGTGTTGCCCGTCAAAAAGCAGCTGTTCCAACAGTATCTTTAGTCGGTTATACCAATGCCGGCAAGTCGACCCTGTTTAACTTACTCGCCAACAGCGATGTTTATGCAGCCGATCAGCTGTTTGCCACTTTGGACCCAACCTTACGGCGTCTGGAATGGGATGGAATCGGCAATCTGGTACTGGCCGATACGGTAGGTTTTGTCCGTAATCTTTCCCATTCACTGGTAGAATCCTTTAAGGCAACGCTGGAAGAAACCGTTGAAGCCACACTGTTACTGCATGTGATTGATTCAAGTAGCCCAGAGATGCTGGAACAGATTGAAGCCGTTGACAAAGTGCTGAAAGAAATTGGGGCCGATGTTCCCATCCTTCAGGTCTACAATAAAATTGACTGTAGCGGTGAAGAAGCCAAAATTATTTATCGACGCCCGGGCGAACCGGAACGGGTCTATGTCTCGGCACATAGTGGCGAAGGTATCGACCTGCTGCGTAAAGCGGTACATGAGTCCTTGATGGGGCAACTACAGTCCTTCGATTTAATCCTGAAACCTGCCTACGGCAAGCTGCGTAACCAGCTCTATGGTCTGAATGTGATTCAGTCTGAACATTATGATGATGAAGGCCAACTGCATCTGCACATTCGAATTGCGCCACAAAAACTGGAACAATTGATTAAACAGGCGCATTTACCCTTGGATGAAATTCTGGGCAAACAGGCGCAGCAGTTTCAACGTCCACTGGAAGCGTTTGAAATCCAGTCAAAGATCGAGTAAAACTTGATAAGTAAACTTATTAATATTAATGATTATAGCAATGAACTGGATAAAACGAATAGATTGGCCAGCATGGATCGGCACCCTGTTACTTATTATTGTCTTTCGGGAAGCTTCGGTTTGGTTAATGACCCAACTGAATCATCCTGAATTAGGCAATCTGGTCGGGTTATTGAGCCTTTTAATTGCGCTGTTTACCTGGCGCTACTTTGGCAAACTCCCCGCTCGCCTCGTGGATACCAATAACAAATTAATGAAGGAAAGTGCCTTTGCTTTCCTGCCTGTCAGTGCAGGTGCACTGATGATGCTGGTACATATGGGCCAGAAAATTCCGGCCTTTCTGTTCATCATGTTTTTCAGCACCCTGATTCCTTTATGGATTTACGCCAAAATGGCCAAGCGCTGGTTATAGGAGTTCCGCATGTTATCTATTTTGTATGGCTTTGCGGTTACGCTCAGCGCCTATCTGATTGCCAAACCCTGTAACCGGTTCATACCGCAAATTCCCGTCATCGTGTTCAGCATGTTCTTTGTACTGGTGATTTTATTTGTGCTGGGCATTCCCTATGAAAATTACATGGATGAAGTTAATCCGCTTTTCAACCATTTACTCGGCTATGTGACCGTCGCCCTGGCGATCCCTCTGGCCGCGATGCGCTACGATGACTTGCCGCTCAAAGCCATTATCGGCATTTTGGTTTTTGCCAGTATCAGTGCTGTCGCCTTGCCGATGGGACTGGCTTATCTGCTGCATATGTCCTCTGCAGATATTATGGCGTTTGCTACCCGCGCAGTGACCACTCCAATTGCGATTAATATTGCCACCTTGCTGGATGCACCCATCAGCATGGTCATTCTGATCGTGATTCTTTCTGGCGTGATTGGTGCAGCTTTTTCTCCATTTATTCTGAGACATATTAATGATGAACGTGCCTCCGGATTGGCTTTAGGACTGGCCGCACATGCCATCGGCACAGCTCAGGCCTGGCAGCGCGGCAGTGTTGCAGGTCGTTATGCTGCTTTTGGCATGGCGGTAAATGCGGTCTTTACCGCGATCTGGTTGCCAACTTTTATACTTTATTTGCAAAAAATGTGACTAGTGAATCAAATTATTCATTTGTTTTATAGGGTAATCGTTCTTACTATAGAGTAAGAACACTAATCTCACCTAGGAACAGATATATGAAAAAGGTTCAATTCTTTTCAACTTTACTTTTAGCCTCTTTCAGCCATCTGGCTTTGGCCTCTGACCTTTCAGGGACATGGAGAAATATTGACGACAAAACTGGTTCACCTAAAGCATTCCTCGAAATTCGTGAGACGGCTTCCGGCGTCTATGCTGCCAAGATCACAAAAATCACCCCGCGTCCTGGATATACCCCGAAAGAAAACTGTGTGTCCTGTCCTGCACCTTATACCAATAAACCTATTCTCGGCCTGGATGTGCTCACTGGCTTAAAGCACGTCGGCAATAACAGTTTTGCTCAAGGCAAGCTGCTTGATCCATTATCAGGGAATCTTTATAACACCAAGGCAAAATTAAGTGCCAATGGGAAACGTCTTATTCTACGTGGTTATATCGGGGTATCAGCCCTTGGCCGTAGTCAAACCTGGATTAAGCAGGATTAATTCCTGCTTAATTAAAAAAATGTGATGGAGTTATGCTTTAGTAGATAGAAGCTTGCATTTTAATGCATTAAGTTGTATGAATATTAAACATATGCTTTTTTCATGCAATATAGATTATGAAAGTGTATTAACGTAGTTTGCATCATCGTTCACCACATGGAATTAGGTGAATGTTCATAAAAAAATAAGGATAAGGATATCGCATGTATAAAATCGCAATTTTAACTGTTTTTTCAGCTTCTTTATTCACAGGCTCTATGGCTTTTGCTCAGGAGTTATCTGGTCTCTGGCAACAGATTGATGATAAAACTGGTTCACCTAAAGCATTGATTGAAATGAAAACTCAGGCTGATGGCTCGTATACCGGAACGATTACTAAAGTCACACCTCGCCCAGGTTATACACCACGAGAAAAATGTGTCAAATGTCCATCACCTTATACCGATAAACCGATTTTGGGATTAGACGTTATTAAAGGACTGAAACCCACCACCAAAAATAACTATGCACATGGCCGGGTACTCGATCCACTCACCGGCAAAATTTATGATTTAAAAGGGCGGATTTCTGCCAATGGGAAACGACTGACTTTACGTGGATATATCGGAATATCTGCGATTGGTCGCACACAAACCTGGATTCGCCAGGATTAATAAAAACAGCACTTTTGTGTTGAGGATATTTTATTCATCTATAAAAAAGGAATAAATATAATGAAACAAACTAAATTAGGATTAATGTTCATCGCTGCACTGATGACTGGGACTGCTTATGCGCAGGATCTGACTGGCATCTGGCAGCAAATTGATGATAAAACCGGCTCACCAAAAGCGATTATTGAAATTCGTCAAAATGATAATGGGACTTTTGCTGGAAAAATTATTAAAGTAACTCCACGTCCAGGCTATACCCCACAGAAAACCTGTAGTAAATGTCCTGCACCTTATACCAACCAGCCGATCTTGGGCATGGATGTATTGACTGGCTTAAAACATGTGGAAGGCACCAATAATTATGAGAAAGGTAAAGTGATTGATCCATTAGCAGGTAAAATTTATGATGCTCGAGTGCGTCTGAATGCCAATGGCAAACGTTTAACCTTACGTGGTTATGTCGGTGTGTCCGCTTTAGGCCGTAGCCAGACCTGGATTCGCCAAGATTAACACCTAATTCTCATTATTCGAAAAAGCTGCCAACTTGGCAGCTTTTTTTATAGTGCATCAACTCTATAGTATTCAGATAAGTGTTGACTATTTTAGTAAGATTTCTAACATGAGCGGGCGATGATAAAAATTCTTTGGAATGACTCTCTATGTTTAAAAAAATATTACTTGCCGCGCTTACAGCAGGATGTATGACCAATCTTTGGGCAGACGATATTACCGGGACCTGGCAACAAATTGATGATAAAACGGGAGCGGCTAAAGCGATTATCGTTATTAGCAAAGAAGCAAATAATACCTATTCAGGCAAAATTGTAAAAATCACGCCTCGCCCAGATTATAATCCACGTGAAAAATGCAATAACTGCCCTGCACCTTATACCAATCAGCCTATTTTAGGCATGACCATTTTAAAAGGCCTAAAACTGGTTGAAGGCACCAAGAACTATGACAAAGGTCGTATTATCGACCCATTGGCAGGTAAAATTTATGATGCAAAAATGCGTTTAAACAATACCGGTAAACGTTTAACCTTACGTGCCAGCATTGGCGTTTCAGTTCTAGGCCGTAACCAGACCTGGATTCGAGCAGACTAAATTTTAAAACTAAAAAAGCCACGTAATCACGTGGCTTTTTTAATAGCTTTACTTACATCACCGGATTATCTACTGCAAACATCTGCTGATCTTCTAGGCGGAATGCCATCAGTTGATTGCCCCAGACACAACCGCCATCTACATTCTGAATCTTGTTCGAAATGGTTTTACCGTTCAAAGCGGCCCAGTGACCAAACAGGATCTGATGAGTTTGTGCTGTCTGTGATTCAAACTCAAACCAGGGTCTGAAGCCTTCTGGCATTGGATCATTCAGTGAATCTTTAAAACTATATTCCAGACGTCCCTCAGCGTCAGTTAAACGCATTCGGGTGAGGTAGTTCACGATACAGCGAATACGTTCATGGCCTTGTAGCTGATCCGACCAAAGTGCGGGTTCTTTCCCGAACATTTCTTTCAGGAAATCATCCAGCACATCAAAGTCATCATGAGCCATGATCGCTTCAACTTCTTGGGCCAATTGCGCAGTTTTTTCTGCACTCCAGATATTCGGAATCCCAGCATGCGTCAGAATGGTCTGCTCATTCGGAAATAGACACATTGGCTGTTTTCGCAGCCAGTCAATCAAGTCATCACTGTCGATCGCATCAATCACATCACGGACATTGTCTTTTTCTTTCACCGGTTTGATGCCGCGGGCATAAGCCAGCAAAGTCAAATCATGATTTCCCAAGACCGTCGCAGCCGCACCTTGTTCAGCCAGCTTTTTGATAAACCGCAACGCTGCAATTGAGTTTTCACCACGTGCAACCAAATCTCCAGCAAACCAGATAAAATCTTGTTCTGCATCAAACTGGATTTCTTTAAGCAAAGCTTTCAAGGCCTCAAAACAGCCTTGAACATCACCAATCACATAATTATATCGAGCAGTACGGTTCATCGTAATTTAAGCCACCATTTGATCTGAAAGTGCAACAAACTGTTCAAGGGTCAGGGTTTCTGGACGCGCCATCGGGTCAACACCCGCTTTTTCAAAACCCTCCTCAACCAGCATACCCTTCAAGCTGTTACGCAGAGTTTTACGACGCTGGGTAAATACATGCGATACCAGACGTGCTAGCGCTTTTTCATTCTTCGCCACAATCGGTTTAACTTTATAAGGCTCCAAACGGAACACTGCTGAGGTCACTTTTGGTGGTGGATTAAAAGATCCAGGTGGCACTTCGAACAAGAAAGTCGGTTTACAGAAATATTGAATCATCACCGACAGACGGCCATACTCCTTGGTATTGGGTGATGCGGTAATGCGGTCCACCACTTCTTTTTGCAGCATGAAATGCATGTCTTGCACTTTGTCACCAAATTCCAAGAGATGGAATAATAGTGGCGTTGAAATATTATAGGGCAAGTTACCGACGACACGTAATGGACGATCTTCCTGGAACAATTGAGAATAATCATATCTCAATGCATCGGCTTCAATAATGGTTAAACGTTCAGGATGCGGCACACGACCCGGCAGGCCAGCAGCCAGATCACGATCCAGCTCAAGTACGGTTAAGGCATCACATTCACCAATTAAAGGTGAAGTCAAAGCGGCCAGACCCGGGCCAATTTCCAGAATGTTCTGACCTGGACGCGGATTGACTGAGCGTACAATTTTGGCAATGACACGCTGGTCATGTAAAAAGTTTTGACCAAATCTTTTTCGAGCCTGATGCCCTTCATCTTTTGGGTTTAAGGCATTAATTTGATACATAAAAACATTTCCAACGTGAGTGATGAACAATAATCAGTGGCGCGCCAGATCGAGGGCTAAATCGACAGCAACGTGCAGGCTGGAACTTTTCGCAAGTCCCGTCCCCGCAAGGGAGAGTGCTGTGCCATGATCAACAGAAGTTCGAATAAACGGTAAGCCGAGGGTAATATTAATGGCTTCACCAAAGCCCTGTGATTTTAACACAGGTAAGCCCTGATCGTGATACATCGCCAGAACAGCATCAGCATCTTTTAGGTTTTCTGGAGTAAATAAAGTATCAGCAGGCAGGCTTAAACTCATGTTGATACCTTGGGCACGATAGCTTTCGAGTACCGGATTGATCACTTCAATTTCTTCCATCCCCAAATAACCGCCCTCCCCGGCATGCGGATTTAAACCGCAAACCAGTATATTCGGCTGTTCAATCTTGAATTTGGATTTCAGGTCGTGAATCAGAATATCAATCACCTGATGCAAGCGTTCAGGCGTAATCGCATCTGCCACGGCACGAAGCGGAAGATGGGTAGTGGCCAAGGCCACGCGTAAAGTTTTGGTGGCCAGCATCATGACTACACGTGGAACACCAGCAAATTCCTGGTAATACTCGGTATGACCACTAAAAGAAATGCCCGCTTCATTTATCACGGACTTTTGTACAGGCGCAGTCGCGACGCCGACACTTTTTCCTGACATGGCATAGTCTGCGGATCGACGCAGTTGCTCCAGTACATAAGCCGCATTGTTCGGATTCAGCTCACCCAATACGACGTCTTGCTGCACGGGAACATGCTCTACAAATAGCTGACCGATGCCTGAAGATGACTCCTGTCCTTGATATTCAATCAGCTCAACCGATAATTTGAGTATCTGAGCACGTTGCTCGAACATATGAATATCCGCCAATACCACAATTGGGCGCTCATCAACACGATCTGCAAGACTCAGGCAAATATCAGGACCAATTCCGGCAGGTTCCCCACTGGTGACATATAAAGGCAGCATCATCTTCTCAATTTGGCAAAGCTGAGAAATATTATAACCCGATCACGCCTACGCTGTAGTAATCATTGCAAAGAGTACTTATAAATCAATATTTTGATACCATTGAAACTATGGTTACAAATATAGTTGCAGTTTTTGTAGCATATAAAGGCTTAGGTCTTTCTTTCACCAGGGAGATTAGATAAAATACAGCGCTTGAAATTTTAATTTTCATTTGTGATTCTTCACGTATTCGTTTAGAATCGCGTCTCCTTTAGTTTGGACAGATTCCATAGTCCAAACCAACTATAATAGGTAGTGGTTTAATGAAAACTCTCAGCGCTAAGCCAGCTGAAGTTCAACACGACTGGTACGTTGTTGATGCTTCTGGCAAAACTTTAGGTCGCCTTGCGACTGAAATCGCTCGTCGTTTACGCGGTAAGCATAAAACTTCTTATACTCCTCACGTTGACACTGGCGACTACATCGTTGTTATCAATGCTGAAGAAATCACTGTGACTGGTAAAAAGTCACAAGATAAGAAATACTATCGCCACACTGGTTTCCCTGGTGGTATCCGTGAGACTAACTTTGAAAAGTTAATCGCTCACAAACCAGAAGCAGTTCTAGAAAAAGCTGTTAAAGGTATGTTACCTAAAGGTCCTCTTGGTTATGCAATGATCAAGAAAATGAAAGTGTATGCAGGTACTGAGCATCCACACGCTGCTCAACAGCCACAAGTTTTGGACATCTAAGGGATAACAGCACATGGCTACTAATTATGGTACAGGTCGCCGTAAGACCGCAACTGCACGTGTTTTCCTATCAGCTGGTACTGGTAAACTCGTAATTAACAACCGTACTCTTGAACAGTATTTCGGTCGTGAAACTGCTCGTATGGTTGTTAACCAACCACTTGAGCTTCTTGAAGCTACTGACAAATATGACCTTTACATCACTGTTGCTGGTGGTGGTATTGGTGGTCAAGCAGGCGCTATCCGTCACGGTATTACTCGTGCATTGATCGCTTCTGACGAAACTTTAAAACCTGCTCTTCGTCAAGCTGGTTTCGTTACTCGTGATGCTCGTGAAGTTGAACGTAAGAAACTTGGTTTACGTAAAGCTCGTAAACGTCCTCAGTTCTCTAAACGTTAATTCGTTTACCGAATCGGACAAAAAACCCTGGATTTTCCAGGGTTTTTTTATGGCGGTTAGTGGGTCATTTAGAACTTTTTTCTTGTTATTGTTCATGTACATCCTTACCCCATACCCCTTCGTGACACCAGAATGACTTCATCAAATAATAATTTGCGATCCCAATACAGATAAACAGCAAAATGACAGGAAGCTTGATCAGCATCTTATTTTCCTCCAGTTGTTTTTCTTATAATCTACCTCGGCTCAAGCCGATTGATCTTTGATGCTTGGTGCTTTTTAGGTTGAATTTTAGTATCCTAGTCTATTCATTAGAAGCTCATCAGGATTTATGTCAGTCGAAAGCGCGCCTCTTCAAGGAATCACTCTCTATAGTCATGCCGATGACTTTCGTTCCCATTGGATTCGCTATGTGCTTACCGAAAAACAGATTAAATATAACCTGATTTTGGTGGATGCCGATGATGAGGATCTGGCCAGTCTCAATCCTTATAATCAATTGCCGATGCTGATCGAAAATGAACTTAAATTATTTAATACTTCGATTATCTCAGAATATGTAGATGATCGTTATCGTCAGAATAAACTGTATGCCGATGCTCCAATGCCCCGCGCAGAGCAACGACAATACATCTGGCGCTTTGAAAATGACTGGTTAAAGCTGGCTGATATCATGTTACGCCATCCTGATACGCTGGATAAGAAAGCGAGAACTCAGGCACAAAAGCAGTTACAGGATATCCTGATTTCACTGATGCCACTCTTCCAGCATTTTCCCTATTTTATGTCTGAACAATTTAGTATCCTGGATTGTATGCTGGCACCAATTTTTATCCGTCTGAAACAGATGGGTGTAGAATTACCACAGCAGCAATGCCGTCCGTTTTATTTATATTGCCAACGAATTTTTAGTCGTCCTGCCTTTGTGAAATCCATGACATTGCAGGAAAAGAACCGTTATTCAGTGCAACTCAAACATCCATAGAGAAACATCATGTCCGAACAAGAATTCAACCTTAGCCCTACCCGTCCCTATATGGCACGTGCAATCTATGAGTGGGTTTGCGATAACAATATGACGCCTTACCTGCTGGTGGATGCCACACGCCCAAATACCATGGTTCCTGAGCAGTTTATTAAAGATGGACAGATTGTTCTGAATATTGTGCCACATGCCGTGCATGCGCTGCATATGAGCAATGATGCCATTAGCTTCTCGGCTCGCTTTGGTGGCGTTTCTCGTGATATTTATGTTCCTATGGCAGCAGTACTCGGTATTTATGCACGTGAAAATGGTCAAGGTTTATTCTTTGATCCAAGTGAATATGAGCATACACAAAATGATGAAGATGCTTTAAAATCAAGCACTGAAGAACAAACTGAACAACCAAAGAAAAAACCGACTTTAAGACTATTAGATTAAAAATAATGGAGCAAGTGAATGGCTTTTGATTTAGTACAATATTTTGTTGAACAGATAGAGACTCAAAAGCCTGAGCTTCTAAAAGACTATACAAAAGAAGAAAGACGAAAATATATATCAGAAATCAATGCCTTAACTTTAGGTAAACTTATTACTGAATGGCGTCATAACCCACAAAAAATTTATAATGAAATCAACCATCCTGATGAATTATATATCCTGGAAATCGTGCGTCATCTCGCTACCAGTCCGGAAAATCAATCTACCTTGGATCGAGCTCAGCTTGAGCACAGTACTTCAGAAATTTTTCATTTACAACTTATCGAATTAAAACAACTGCATGATACCGGCAATCATAATATCCATAGCATCCAGGAATTACTGACCGGGCAAATTGAACATTTATCTGGTCAAGCAGATGATTGGGTTTGGACAACAAACAAGCTAACAGAACTCAAAGGCTCTAAACCAATTGTGCAAGAAGAGCTATCATTGGAAGCATCAATGAAGGAGTTTAATCAAATGTTAAGCCAGAATCAGCAGCATCAAGATGTCGAAGAAGTCATTGTTATCAATACCCCAACATGGGCAAAGATTGCTGAGCCCATCGTAGCGATTGCCATTCTTTGGGTATTAATCGCAGCCGTAATGCGTGTATTCGGCTAAAATGGTCTGCAATAAAAAAACCAGCGAATCGCTGGTTTTTTATTTTGTAAAATTTATAAGATCAGCTTGTAAACTCTTATAGCGCTAGCTTTACAGAGATCCCAATAGATCAAACAAATCGACAGGACTCATCCGCCTCAGAAGAATCTGATTAGCTTCGAGATATAAATACGTTAAAGATCTTATCTAAAAACCCGCGCATAAAAAAACACCCCCGGCCTTATGGTCGGGGGTGTTTAGGAATAATGAGCTGGCGATGACTTACTCTCACATGGGTAACCCCACACTACCATCAGCGCTAAGAGGTTTCACTTCTGAGTTCGGGAAGGGATCAGGTGGTTCACTCTTGCTATGGTCGC